>JAWOHF010000018.1:0-4569 GCA_046496285.1 Candidatus Aminicenantota bacterium | reverse complement strand
CGCTCGTACGGGTCGGAGATGATCTTGCCTTCCGAAAGCAGCGACACGTGTACGTCCTTGATCTCCTTCATGAAGTCGAGCGGGAAGAGGTCCTCGGCGCTGATGTTCAGCTTGGCCATCTCCTTGAGCTCCTTGGACGAATAGCGGAGGCCGACCCGCACGAACTTCTTGCCGGCCCGGTCCTGGTACTTGACCGCGCGGACCACCGAGATGCGGGCCTCGCTGCCCATGAAGCTGATCAGGGCCTGCTGGTAGTCGACCTGGGCCTGGAGGTAGAAGGTCCGGGTCAGCGAGAACTCGGCCTCCGAGATCAGGCCGTCCTCCTTGAGGTTGAGGGCCCGCTCGAAGTCGGCCTTCTTCTGTTCGAGCTGGAGCTGTGAGCTCTTGAGCCGGAGCAGCTTAATGGACTGGGACTCCTGGGTCTGGGCGAACAGGGTCGCGACCAGGACCAGGATCGCGGCCAAGATGACGACAAGCTTGAGGATCTTCATGCGGACCTCCATTCGTTCTCCGTTCCTACTGCAAGGAAGGTGCCAATCGTGAAGGGAATCGTGAAAGGGGACATGTACCTTTGGTACGTGTCCCCTTATCGCAAATGGTTGTTACCCCCGTTACCCAACTTCGGGAACTCCGTTACCCGCATTACCCGATGGGCCCCCCTTTTACTTTCGCCGGGGTTTGAGGTATCCTCGGGGTTCAGGAGGCCTGATCGTGCCCAGTTTCGTCCGACGGATCTTCGGCCTGGTCGGCGGCCGCAAGCGTCGCGGCCCCGAGCCCCGGACGATCTTCCGGGACTTCGCCGAGAGCCTCAATCTCATCGAGGATTTCGACCTGATCGCCCTCAACATGCTGGGCACGATCAAGGAAGCGGCCGCCGTGGACCGCCTGGTCCTGTTCATCCACGACAACGACCTCGGACATTTTCGCGTCGGGGCCGCGGCCGGCTTCGACGCCGCCGACCTCAAGGGCCTGGCCCTGTCGAGCCAAGCCAATCTCGTCAAGTGGCTCAAGGTCAACAAGACCTTTCTCGACGCCGGGCGCCAGGGCGGGGTCGTCGGGTTCCTCGGCGAAAAGGACCGGGAGATGTTCCGCCGTCTCGGCTTCGTCCTCTGCTTCCCCATCCTGTCCATGAACCGGTTGATAGGCATCCTCGGGGTCGGGCCCAAAGCATCAGGCGCCGCCTATTCCGCCGAGGAAGCCGCCTTCATCGATTCGATCATGCCCCAGGCCGGCATCGCCCTCGAGAACGCCCTGCTCTACAAGGAGCAGCGGGAGCGCTTCCGCCGCATGCTGCGGGCCGACCGCCTGGCGACCATCGGCGAGCTGGCCGCCGGGGCCGCCCACGAGATCCGCAACCCGCTGACGTCGATCAAGTCCTCACTCCAATACCTGGAGAGCCGCTGCCGCGAGGAGACCGAGAAAAGACTCCTCGGCGTCGCCCTTCGGGAGACCGACCGCATCGACGAGATCCTGGCCGCGCTCCTGTCCTTTTCCCGGCCGTCCGAGATCCACAAGGAAGTCTGCGACCTCGCGGCCCTGCTCGAGGAGAGCGTGGCCCTGGTCTCCATCCAGGCCCGGGCCAAAAGCGTCGAGGTCCGGACCGCCTTCCCGCCGGGGCCCGTCGCCGTCAACGCCGACAGGTCCCAGATCAAACAGCTCTTTCTCAACGTGTTCCTCAACGCCATCCAGGCTATGGACGGGGGCGGAACGATGACCGTCGACAACGCCCTTCTCGAGAGCGGCAAAACCCTGGTCCGGGTCTCCGACACCGGGCCGGGGATCTCCGAGGACGACCTCGAAAAAGTCTTCGACCCCTTCTTCACGACCAAGAAAGGCGGAACCGGCCTGGGGCTTTCGATCTGTTACACCATCGTCAAGGCCCACGGCGGCGAGATCGAGCTTCGCAGCCGCCCCGGCGGGGGGACGACCGTCCTCGTCACCCTGCCTGCGGGTCGGGAGGGCACGGCATGAGCGCGCGCATCCTGATCGTCGACGACGAGCGAAGCATCCGCGAGGTCTTCTCGGTCCTGCTGGCCGAGCGCGGCTTCCTCGTGGAGACGGCCGAGGACGGCCGGTCGGGCCTCGAGAAAGCCCGGCTTTTCGGGCCCGACGTCGTGCTGCTCGACATGAACCTTCCGGACATCCCCGGCCTCGAGGTCCTGGGCGGGCTCCGCGGCCTTCAGCCCGGGCCGGACATCGTCATCGTCACGGCTTTCGGCACCATCCGCAGCGCCGTCGAGGCCACCAAGCTTGGCGCCTACGCCTACCTGGAAAAGCCCGTCGACAACGACGAGCTCCTGCTGACCGTTTCGCGCATCCTCGAGATCCGCAACCTCCGCCGGCAGGTCGAAACCCTGCGCACGGAGCTGTCGTCACGCTACCGGTTCTCGAACATCGTCGGGACCTCGGGCCGGATGAGCTCGGTCTTCCAGCTCATGGAGAAGATCAGCCGGGTCGACGGCACCGTCCTCCTCACGGGCGAGAGCGGCACGGGCAAGGAGCTCGTGGCCCGGGCCATCCACTTCGCCGGCCCTCGCCGCGACGGGCCGTTCGTCGTCGTCAACTGCGGGGCCGTGCCCCGGGACCTCATCGAGTCGGAGTTCTTCGGCCACGTCAAGGGCGCCTTCACCGACGCCCGGGCCGACAAGACAGGCAAGTTCGAGCTGGCCGAATCGGGGACCATCTTCCTCGACGAGGTCGCCGAACTGTCCCAGGAGGCCCAGGTCAAGCTCCTGCGGGCCCTCGGGGAACGGGAGATCACCCGGGTCGGGGGGACGAAGACCGTGCCCGTCGACGTCCGGGTCGTCGCCGCCACGAACAAGGACCTCGAGGAGGAGGTCCGCAAGGGGAATTTCCGGGAGGACCTCTACTTCCGGCTGGCCGTCCTCTCCCTCCGGCTCCCGCCCCTGAGGGATAGGTCCGAGGATATCCCCCTGCTGGCCGAGCACTTCGTCCGCAAGTTCGCCGGGGAGCTCGGCAAGAAGGTCCAGGGATTCACCGCGGGGGCGACGGCCCGCATGAAGACCTACCCCTGGCCGGGGAACGTCCGCGAGCTCGAGAACGTCATCTACGAGGCCCTGGTCATGGCCGACGGAGAATGGGTGGATGAGGCCGCCCTGCCGGCCAGGTTCCGGGCCGGTGACGACGCTTCGGCCCGCCCTCCACGGTCCGGCGAGCCGGCGGCGTCCCTGAGGGAAGCGGCCCAGAGGGTCGCCGAGAGGGCCGAAAAAGAGCTCATCCTCGAGGCCCTCCGCCAGGCGGGTGGGAACAGGACCCGGGCGGCGCTTATCCTGGGAGTGAGCCGCAAGACCCTGTTCAATAAAATGACGGCCCTCGACATCCGCTGGCCGTCGTGAACGAAAGCCCCCCGAATCCGTATTTATAAAATGGCCCGTCGCCACTCTGGCATCGAATTTGCATAATGATCTTCGGACCTATCCCACGCATACGGAGGAGCGATATGAATAAGAGACGGATCTTCGCGGCGTTCCTGGCCCTGACCATGGCCGGCGGATTCGCTTCGGCCCAAGGGCCGAAAGAGGTCCCGTTGACCCTCGAAGAGGCCATCGTCAAGGCCCTCAAGAACAACCTCAACGTGGCCGTCGAGGTCCTCGGCCCCGGCATGGCCGAAGCGAGCATCTCGCTGGCCAGGGAGATCTTCATGCCCCGGCTCGACGCCGACATCGGCAGCGACCGCTCCGAGTCGCCGTCCACCTGGTGGCTCCAGGGCACGGAGACGAGCATCAGCAAGATGTTCGATTACTCGGTGGCCCTGACCCAGCAGGTCCCGACCGGGGGGGCCTTTCGCTTCTCCTACGGCTCGCTCCGGTCCGAGACCAATCAGCTCTTCTCGCTCATCAATCCCTACTACCGGAGCGTCCTGACCTTCGGGTTCAGCCAGCCGCTGCTCCGGAATTTCGGCCCGGGCATCACCCGCCATGAGATCCGCGTCGCCCAGAACAACCTCCAGGTTTCCGAAAGCCAGCTCCGGTCGGCCCTGATCGACACCGTCTATGCGGTCGAGGACGCCTATTGGAACCTGGTCTACGCCCGGGAGAGCCTCAAGGTCCGGGAGCAGTCCCTGAAACTCGGCAGGGACCTCCTGGCCAAGACGCGCCGGGAGGTCGAGGTCGGTCACACGGCGCCCATCGAGGTCCTCAACGCCGAGGCGACCGTGGCCCAGCGCGAGGCCGACATCCTCCAGGCCGAGGCCCTGGTCAAGCGCAGCGAGGAGGTCCTGAGGAACGTCGTCAACCTGCCCGCCGAGATGCCCGGCGTGGCCGTGAGCGTGGTCCCGGCGGACCTGCCCGCGTTCCGCCCGTTTTCCATTTCGTACGAAGAGGCCCTCGAGAAGGCCTTGCTCAAGAGGCCCGACGTCGAGGCGGCCAGGACGGACATCGAGACCAAGCAGATCAACGTCTCCTTCGCCCGGAACCAGACCCTGCCGCGCCTCGATCTCAACCTCTCCTACATCAGCCCGGGGATATCCGGCGACCGCATCCTCTATCTCAACGACGACCCCGCCAGCGGCATCGTCATCGGCACGGAGGAGGGCAGCTCCTGGGACGC
>JAWOHF010000142.1:0-11384 GCA_046496285.1 Candidatus Aminicenantota bacterium | reverse complement strand
CATCGACCGCTATTTCGAGGAGCGCCCCCGGGTCAAGGACTACCTGGACCGGATCGTCGACGAGGCCCGGGACCTGGGCTGCTCGGAGACCATGCTCGGCCGCAAGCGGCAGGTCCCCGAGCTCCGTCAGCCCGACCGGAACATCCAGCAGGCCGGCCGGAGAATGGCCCTCAACACGCCGATCCAGGGCTCGGCCGCCGACATCATCAAGATCGCCATGCTCCGCATCGGGGACGACCTTCTCGCCGCCAAGCTTCGGACCCGGATGATCCTCCAGGTCCACGACGAGCTGGTCTTCGAGGTCCCCGAGGAAGAGAAAAAGAAGGTCGAGCGGCTGGTCAGGGAGCGGATGGAAAGCGCCGTGGCCCTCAGGGTCCCCCTCAAGGTCCGCCTCGGCTGGGGCCCGAACTGGGCCGACGCCAAGTAAGGTGTTCTCTCAGTATCCCGGATCCTCTGCTTCCAGAACTGCCACCAACGCTTCCCCTCTCATCGCATGTCCCTCGCAGCCCTCTGCGTTTGTAGAAGGAGGTTTGGCCGGCTACGGCGGTCCAATCATCAATGGAGGTTTGGTTGGCATTGGCGCATTTCAGATGCTCATGTTCGGGCATGCCCTGGGCCTTTCTCTGCAAATCGAAGCCGATCTCGTTTGTAGAATTGTCGGTCCAGGTCAACCTGATGGTCGTCCAGCCCGTGGGAACCGCCCCCAGGCTGCCCGGCGCATTGGGAGCCGCAGGGTCATAGATGACCTTATAGACGCTGATCTGCTTATCTTCTATCCCGAAATCCCGGTTCAATTCGCGAAATAGCCCAACCGGTAGGAGATCCGATAACGATCCCCCTTCACTTTCACGGTGATGTTCTTGAACTTCCCATCGGGCCTGTAATCTTTAGGCTGATAATAAAGTAGATAGTAATTCTCCGAGGCCTCGGCGGCCTTCTTCAAAGCCGACTCCATGTTCGAAGTGCTGTCGGCAATGCCCCCGGTCGCGCGCGAGACTTCCCGGAACGCGCTGAAGAAATCCTCGGAGTACTCCGTCATCGTGACGCTTTGAAGCGGCTTCATCTCCGTGATCTCAACCCTGGAATCCTGCGCCGGGGCCTTGGTAATGAAGAGGAAATGAGCGGTGATCGATGAATCCGAGAAGGCCTTTCTGATCAAGTCGACGTCGAACGATATGTCCCTTCTATAAAAGCTCATCAGGCTCACGAGATCGTAATTATACGTTGATTCCATTTTTATTAGTTCATTCATAGCGAGTTTTGGGATCATCTCTTTCTGGCAAAAGATGAACACGTGCTTCTGACCTTCCCTCTTTTTCAGATAAGCCGCGAAATCCAGCAGGCGTTTCTCATCGACGGACCGCATCTGATCGAGCCTGCTCGTAAGCGCTTCGAAGAGGAGGGCTTTTTGGACACCTTCATAGAGGGGGTCTTGGTTGCCAAGAATTGATTTTATTTCTCTTATGATGGCGAGACATTCCGTTCCGCCCATACCGATATCTTGCCGGAGTTTTTTCATAAGCTGATCCTTGACTTTCTCCGGACCGAGAGTCGCCAGCGTATCCCCTTTTAATTTATAGGACTTCACGGGCGTATGGACTTCCAGGGTATCCTCGGCAAGGAACACCGAACTGAAAAAATATTCCATGGCGTTCCGGATTTCCGGAACATATTCGGTCACTTGAAAAAGGAATACGAACTGCCGCTGTGTGGGAGGAGCGAATTTTATTGGGCCTTCTTCCCGCTCGATCATCGTCTTCTTGATCAAATAGACCGCCGCGACGGACTGGAGTTTCCCGTCCTCACATATTTCGAAATCATCAAGCTTCAGATTGTCGATAAAGCTGTCGCCTTTATAAACGCGGACGGGGACGGAGATATTGACCACGGTCACGACACGGGAAAGCTCTTGAGCGAATAAGACCGTAGATAAGATAATGACTCCCAGGATATGGGCAATTTTCTTCATTTATATCTCAGGCCGTTTACCGCTCTTTTTCCGCTGCAAACGCACCTTTCTGCCGCGATGATAAAGCGCATCTGTCATCGTCATCATCCGTCCCTTGCTTTGAGATAAGCATGAGTCTTTGTTGGACAGGATGTCAAGTAATATATTCGTAGTGTTCGATTTAAAACGAGACTTCCCGGCTCGAGGTCTGGATGCGACAACTATCTGGCCACCGATCATCCGCCCCCCGACGCTATCATTGACAGCCCTAAGAAAGTGTGGCACATATGGCGCCATGAGAGGCATGAGATCCGCGGTCATCCCCGCGCTCGGTCTGGCCTTCCTTCTCGGGACGTTCGCGGCCTGCGCCAAGGCCCCCGAGCCGGTCGCCGAGCCCGCGGCCGGTCCTGCTCCCGCGCCCCCGCCCGCGCCGGCGAAGTTCGCCGTGCAGCCTTTTCACCGCTCCATGAGCGAGGGGATGAGGGCCTCTTACGCCCGGGCCGACGAGATCCTCGTCGGCCTCGTCGAGGGAGTCGTCCGGGACAAGGCGTCCGGCATGGTCTGTTACGTCAGCGAGTTCCGCCGCTTCGACAAGGCCACGCTGGCCTGGCAGCCCCGCCAGAGCTCGGTCATGCAGGTCTCGGCGGACAAGCTCCGGCCCGAGATCATTCGGCTCGGGGAATTCGGCCAGTTGATCGACCTCGACAAGACCGGCATCTGCTGGGATCGCTACGACGGGGCCCTCAACATCTATCTCGTCGAGGGGCAGGAGAACCTCCTGTTCCTCGAGCACCTCACCGACGAATCCGGGGAGAAGCTGACCCGCAGCCTCATCGACACTTATCCCGCCACGCGCGAGTGCCGGGCCGTCGATGTCTTCGTCCTGATGCTCCGCGACCTCGTCCTGTCCCGGTAGCCCCGGGCACCCTCGACCGGGGACGCGCACCGGGGGAAATTTCTCCTTTAGAAACAATCATCCGATCCAGGGAAATCGGGGATCGATCGAAGGCGATGGATGTCCCCCTGCAGACCCCCATAGCGGAGGGGGGCCCGTCGGCCTTCAGCCGATGGGGGAACCGTCGGGACTGGTTCCCGGGGGCGTGGGGGGCTAAGGGGGATATCAACAGACGCCGCTCACAACGAAAATCCCCGAAAACGGGAGAAGAACCTTCTTGACAGGCTCTAAAGCGCTTTCTGGAAAGCCCGGTACTTCTTATAGATCTTCCCGCCCATTCGCTCCATCTCGGCCCGGACCTTGACGTTGGCCTCCATCTCGTGGTGGGTGTCCATCATCTCGTAGCCGGCCTCGTGGGCGGCGACGATGACCCGGATGCCCATCAGGACATCGAGCCCCTGGCCGCGGTATTGCTCCTTGACGGCCCCGAGCAGCAGGTCGAGCTGTTTGGTCTTCTTGGCCGCCCGGAGGATGTGGAGGAAGCCGAACGGGAGCAGGCGCCCGCGGGCCTTGCGGATGCCTTCGGTCATGTCGGGCATGGCGATGATGAAGGCCACGACCTCGTCGCCCTTGCGGACGGCCTTGACGAAGCGCGGGTCGAGGACCGGCAGGTAGCGCTTGGCCAGGTCGTCCATTTCCTCTTCTTCCAGAGGGGCGAACCCGTAGATGTTCCCCGCCAGGTAACACTCGTTCATCAGGGACAGGATGGGCCGGATCCAGGGCTTGATCTCCTTCTTCTTCCGGAATTCGATGACCTCGTAGGTCCCCCGTTTCATGGCCCGCTCGTAGATCCTCTTATAGAATTCGGGCGGCTCCTTGGGGACGTCGATCTTGTAGACGAACCAATCGATGTCCTTGGCGTAGCCCATCTCCTCGAGATATTTCGGCATCCACTCGAAATTGCAGTAGGTCGCGATCGTCGCCCGGTGCTCGAAGCCCTCGATGAGGAAGCCCTCCGGGTCCTGGTCCGAGAACCCGTAAGGCCCGACGATCTTGGTCATGCCCTTGTTCCGGGCCCAGTCCTCGACGGCCAGAAGGAGGGCCCCCAGGACCCCCTTGTCCTCGTAGGTGTCCAGATACCCGAACCGGGCCGTCTTCTCGTTGCGGTGTTTGTTGAAGCGTTGGTTGATGATGCCCATGACCCGGCCGGCCACCTTTCCGTCCTTCAGGGCCAGGAGGAGGATCGTGTCGCAGTAGCCGAAGGCCTTGTTCTTTTTCCTGTCGAAGTACTTCCAATCGTCCATGTAAATGGGGTGGACCCAGCTCTCGTGATCGGCGTGGATCCTCTCCGGAAGGTAGATGAAGGTCTTGAGGTCCTTGCGGGACCGGACCTCCTTGATCTCGATGGCCATGGCTCTGCCCTTTCCCGCGGAATTCTCTTTTTTTATCCTACATTTCAGGCCAAAAAGCAATCGATTTCTTGGCCCGGAAGAGCCTGTTGAAAAACTTGAGGGCAATCTGAGGAAATCCTTGACAGGCCTCCGGGCGGTCAATATACTTAGCCGTAAATCCAAGGAAGATGACCTTAAAACATGAGTGTTGAAAACATCGTCCTCCTCACGATCTTTGTCCCCATCATCGGCTCATTCGCGGTCCCCCTGGCAAGCTTGCTTTCCAGGTCGGCCCGGTCGGTCTGGGCCATCCTGGTGAGCTCCGTAACGGCCGTCTTGCCACTGACCCTGATCCCCTTCGCTCTCCAAGGGGGGGAGCAGGTCGTGCGCCTGAACCTGGCCCTGGGGCTCGATTTCGTTCTGGTCATTGACGCCTTGGCCATCTTCATGGCCGGAGTGTCCTCCTTCGTCGGATGCCTGATCGTCGTCTATTCGGTCGGCTACATCCGCGACGAGGAGCACCAGAGCGAATACTATCTGATGGTCCTGCTGTTCATCGGCTCGATGATGGGCCTGGTCTTCTCCGGGAACCTGATCTTCATCTACCTGTTCTGGGAGATCATCGCCATCAGCTGCTGGCGGCTCATCGGGTTCTACCGCAAGCCCGATATCGTCATCAAGGCCGACAAGGCTTTCCTGGTGACCTTCTTCGGCGCCGTGGTCATGCTCCTGGGATTCATCCAGATCTACGGCCTGACGAACACCTTCGACATCACGGCCATGCGGGGGACCCTCATCCCCGGTTCGGCCGTCCTGCTCATCCTGTTCGGCATGTTCTCGAAATCGGCGACCATCCCCCTCCACACCTGGCTCCCGGACGCCGGCGTCGCGCCGACGACGGTCACGGCCCTGCTCCACGCCGCCGTGCTGGTCAAGATCGGCGTCTACGCCTTCGCCCGCCTCTTCCTGTACACCTTCCGCGTCCCCGAGGACTGGCAGACGATCATCCCCATCCTGGTCGTCGTCTCCAGCCTGGTGTCGGCCGGGGCGGCCGCCGTGGAGAACGACATCAAGAGGATCCTGGCCTACTCGACCGTCAGCCAGATCGGCTACATCTTCCTGGGCTTCAGCATGGCCAATCCCGCGGGCATCTCGGGGTCCCTGCTCTTCATCCTCATGCACGGGCTGGCCAAGGCCGGGCTCTTCCTCTGCGCCGGGATCGTCATCCACGCGACCCACGAGAAGGACATCCGGCAGACGGGCGGCCTGATCAAGACCATGCCCGTCACGGCCGTAGCCTTCCTGGTGTGCGCCTTCTCGGTCATCGGCCTGCCGCCGTTCGGCGGCTTCTTCTCGAAGTTCCTGGTGATCATGGGGACCGTCCAGGCCGGCGAGATATGGCTGGCCGGGGCGGCCCTGTTCATCGCCGTCCTGACGATGTACTACCTGATGAAGGTCTTCAGCCTGGTCTTCCTGGGTGAAGCCAAGCACCCGGCCCCCGAGGGAACAAAATCCATGGTCTATGTCGTTGCGGCCCTGGCCGTCCTCAGCCTGGCGGCCGGCCTGTTCGTGGCCTACCCGATGAAGCTGGTCAACATCGCGACGGCACAGATGAGTTGGTGGCTCCGATGACGCCCAAAATGCTTCTTCTGCCCATCCTCCTTCCCGCGGCCCTGGCTGTCCTGTTCCTGGTCATCCCCAGGGGTGTCAAGCTCCTGCGGGAGGCCCTGGCCCTGGCCGGCTCGGCCGTCCTTCTGTATTACGGATTCGTCTTCTTTTCCCTGAAGAGCCTCGAGCTCCGGCTCCCTTGGCTCGGCATGGGCATCGATTTCGAGCTCCGCCTCTACCATTTCTCGAGCTTCATCCTGCTGGCCCTGGCCGGGTTCCTCATCCTGATCACGCTGTTCTCGACGGTCAAAATGAAAGACGCCGCCCGGGTCCGTGAGTATTACGCCTACATCTTCCTGACGGCCGCCTTCGCCAACGGCGCGGTCCTGGCCGACAATTTCGTGCCCCTCATTTTCTTCTGGGAGGGGCTGCTCATCTCCCTGTACGGGCTGATCACGATCGGCGGCCGGCCGACCTCGAACCGGACCGCCGTCAAGGCCCTGCTGATCAACGGGTTCTGCGACTTCTCGCTGATCATGGGCATCGGCATCCTGTGGGCCCAGACCGGGACCCTGACCATGTCCGAGGTTTCCGTGGAGCCGACCGGCCTGGCCGCCGCGGCCTTCGTCCTGATGATGATCGGGGCCCTCGGCAAGGCCGGGGCCATGCCCTTCCACACCTGGATCCCCGACGCCGCGATCGACGCGCCGGTGGGCTTCATGGCCTTCCTGCCGGCCGCCTTCGAAAAGCTGCTGGGCATCTACCTCCTGGCCCGCATCACCCTCGACTTCTTCGCCCTCAAGCCCCACAGCACCCTGTCCATCGTGCTCATGACCATCGGGGCTGTGACCATCGTCCTGGCCGTCCTCATGGCCCTCATCCAGAAGGACTTCAAGAGATTGCTCTCCTTCCACGCCGTCAGCCAGGTCGGCTACATGGTGCTGGGCATCGGGACGGCCGTGCCGTTCGGCATCGCCGGGGGCCTCTTCCACATGATCAACCACGCCATGTACAAGAGCGGGCTGTTCCTGAGCGCCGGCTCCGTCGAGCACCGGGCCGGGACGACCGAGCTCAGCAAGCTCGGCGGCCTGCGGAAGGAGATGCCCCTGACGGCCTTCGGGTTCACGGTCTGCGCCCTGGCCATTTCGGGCGTCTGGCCGCTCAACGGGTTCGTGTCCAAGGAGATGGTCTTCCACGGGGCCCTCGAGACGGGCTACACCGTTTTCGCCATCGCCGCCTGGGTCGGGGCCATCTTCACCTTCGCCTCCTTCCTCAAGGCCGGCCATTCCGTGTTCTTCGGCGAGCGCTCCCAGGAGATCCCCGAGGTCAAGGAAAGCCCGGCGCCCATCGTCCTGCCGATCCTCGTCCTGGCCGGCCTGTGCATCACGTTCGGCGTCTACAACAAGCTCCCCCTGAACCTCTTCATCCAGCCCATCCTCGAAGGCCACGTCGCGGCCGGCGCCCAGCTCGACTTCACCAGCCACGCCCTGGACCTCTTGAATCCCATCGCCCTCATCTCGATCGGCTGCCTGGTCCTGGCCTTCCTTCTGCACAGGTACGGGTTCCTGAAGTCGGGCCGCAAGCCCTATCTGGCCTCCGAACCCGTCCACAACCTCCCGGTCGTCCGCAAGCTCTACGACCTGGCCGAGGCCCGGGTGTTCGACTTCTACGAGCAGGGCATCAAGTTCCTGCACGGGCTGTCGACCGTCCTGTACAAGGCCGTCGACCGGCCCATCGATTTCGTCTATGAGAAGATCGTGACCATCGCCGGTGAGAGGTTCACCGGGATCCTGAAAAAGGCCCACAACGGGCACTACGCGAATTACCTCGCCTGGTGCCTGGCCGGCCTGGTCGTCGTGGCCGGCGCGATCGGCCTGCTCTTGAAATAAGCCGTGAGAATCGAGGAGGAGCGTTGATCATACTCTTCGTTGCTTTACCCCTCGTCGTGGCGGCGATCCTGCCCCTCGTCGGCCGGATCTCCCGGAGGGTCGTGCCGGACCTGGCGGCCAACGCGACCCTTCTCTTCCTGCTCGTCTATGCCCTGGCCGTCGGACGGCCCCTGGTCGCGGGCGGCCCGGCTCTCCAGCAGTTGTCCTGGCTCGGGGAGTCGGTCAACCTCCGGCTGGCCCTCGACGCGTTCAGCCTGCTCATGCTGGTCACCATATCGCTCGTCGGCTTGGCGGCCGGCCTGTTCTCCATCAACTACATGGAGCACTATGGGGCCAAAGGGAACTACTACGCCCTGCTCCTGGCCATGATCGCGGGCATGAACGGCCTGGTCCTCGCGACCGACCTGTTCAGCGTCTACATCTTCCTCGAGGTGGCGGCCATCGCCTCCTACGCCCTCGTCGCGTACGGCCTCGAGCGCGAAGAGCTCGAGGCGGCCTTCAAGTACCTCATGCTCTCGGTCGTCGCCTCGGCCTTCGTCCTGACCAGCATCGCCATCCTCTTCGGCATGACCGGGAGCCTGGGCTTCCCCGAGGTGGCCGCGGGATTGAAAGAGCTCAACGCCGGCGCGGTCGTCGGCTTCGCCTCGGCCCTGTTCATCGCGGGCTTCGGCCTCAAGGCCGCCCTCATCCCCTTCCACGCCTGGCTGCCCGACGCCCACCCTTCGGCCCCGGCCCCCATTTCGGCCCTGCTGTCCGGCCTCCTGATCAAGGTTTCCGGAGTGTACGCCCTGACCCGGATCTTCCTCAACGTCTTCGGCCTGACCCCGGCCCTGTCGACGGTCCTGATGCTCCTGGGCACGGTGTCCGTGGTCGTCGCCGCCTTCCTGGCCCTCGGCCAGAAGGACATCAAGAGGATGCTGGCCTATTCCTCGATCAGCCAGGTCGGCTACGTCGTCCTGGGGATCGGCATCGGCACCCCGCTGGGGATCGCCGGCGGGCTCTTCCATCTCTTCAACCACGCCCTGGCCAAGGCTCTCCTGTTCCTGAACTCGGGTTCCATCCAGCAGGCGACGGGGACCAGGAACCTCGACGAGATGGGCGGCGGGCTGGCCAAGAAGATGCCGTTCACGGCGGTCACGACGCTCATCGGGTCTCTGTCGATCGCCGGGGTTCCACCCCTCAACGGGTTCTGGTCGAAGCTCATCATCATCATCGCCCTGATCCAGGCCGGGCACCCCGTGCTGGCCCTGGTCGCCGTTCTGGCCTCGGTCCTGACCCTCTGGTATTACCTCGTCATGCAGCGCAAGACCTTCTTCGGCACGTTCAACGAGAAATGGGCGGCCGTCAAGGAGGCCCCTTTCTGGATGACGGCTTCGACCGTCCTACTCGGGCTCCTCTGCCTCGTCTTCGGCATCCTTTTCTCGCTGGTTATCAAGTCCTGGATCCAGCCCGCCGCGGACGTGCTCGCGGAGGGGGTTCACTTCATGATCGGTTCTTGGGGATTTTAGACGATGATCGTGCAAACAGCTCTTCTGGTCGGTTTGGTTCTCTTCTCGGTCCTGGCCATCGTTCTTCGCGACCTGCTCAAGGCGGCGATCTCGCTGGCCGTGGCCAGCCTCCTGCTGGGGATCGTTTTCTTCCGCATGAACGCGCCCTACGCGGGGGTCTTCGAGATCTCCGTCGTGGCCGGGTTGATCACGGTCCTGTTCATCCTGACCATCGCCCTGACGAACACGGCCGAAGAGGTCCGGGAATCCCGGATCGTCAGGTGGGTCTTCCCGCTCTTCTTCCTGGCCTTCATCGTCATCGACGCCCTGGTCATGAGGGGGCTCCTGCAGAAGATCCCGTCCCTGCCCTCCGCTCCGGAGATCGGGGCTTTCGGGGATGTTCTCTGGAAGGGCCGGACCATGGACCTCGTCGGCCAGATCGCCGTCATCCTGGCCGGCGTCTTCTCCGTCCTGGCCTTGTTCCGCAAGAGGGATAAACATGATTAACGCCTGGTATCTCTACCTTTTCTTCTCGGCCGCCCTGATCCTGGCCGGGCTCCTGTGCCTGCTGACGAAGAGGAACCTCATCCGGCTGTTCATCGGGATCATGGTCATCGGCAAGGGGGTCAGCCTCCTGCTGGTGTCGACCGGTTTCGCCCGGGCCAACATTCTGCTGGCCCAGGCCCTGGTCGTCACGTTCATCGTCGTCGAGGTCAGCCTGGTGGCCACGGCCCTGGCCCTGATCATCAACATCTACCGGACGACCGGGAGCCTGGACGTCCGGAAACTGACCCGGCTGAAAGGGTAAGCCATGAACGGAATCGGATTCCTCCTCTCTCCGCCCATCGCCTTTCTCTTTTTCCTCGGAGTGGCCTTCGCCCTCTTCGCCCTAGGAAAGGCCATGGCCCCTTCCCTGACCAAGGTCGGCGGCAAGTTGACGACCTACGCCTGCGGCGAGGACATCCCGGGGATCAAGGTCCAGTTCGGCTACCGGCTGTTCTTCTTCGTGGCCCTGTTCTTCACGATCATGCACGTGGCCGTCCTGGTCGTCGCCACCGTTCCGTCGGGGAAGGTCATCTTCTTCGCCATCTTCTACCTGCTGATGATCTTCCTGTCCATCATGGCCCTCATCAGAAGGAGTTAACATGCTCAAGAAGCTCGCCCGCTGGTCCAGGATCAAGTCGCCCTGGATCCTCCACCTCAACTCCGGCGCCTGCAACGCCTGCGACATCGAGATCGTTGCTGCCCTGACGCCCCGGTTCGACGTCGAGCGCTTCGGCATCCTGCTCAAGGCCACCCCCCGTCACGCCGACGTCATCGTCGCCAGCGGGCCGGTCACCCGGCAGATGAGGGACAGGATCATCCGCATCTACGAGCAGACCCCGGACCCCAAGTTCGTCATCGCCGTGGGCGCCTGCGCCATGTCCGGATGCGTCTACCGGGGGTCCTACAACATCCTGGGAGGCCTCGACCAGGTCATCCCGGTCAACATGTACGTCCCGGGCTGCCCGGCCCGGCCCGACGCCATCGTCGACGGCGTCGTCAAGCTTTTGGGCAAACTCTAGACTTCGAGGAAATGCCATGACCGATGCCGAGATCATCGACAGACTCAAGGCCGACCTGGGCGGCAAGCTCGTCGAGCTGACCAACCCCGCCCCCCGCCGGCTCTTCCTGAAGGCCGCTCCCGCCGACCTCCTGGCCGTCACGGGGACCCTTCGCGACAAGTACGGGGTCGTCTTCCTGTCCACCATCAGCGGCGTGGATAAGGGGGAGACCTTCGATATCATCTACCATTTTTCGACGCCCGAACAGGACTTCAACCTGAGGACCGAGGTCCCGAGGGCCCGCCCTCACGTCGAAAGCATCTCCCTGCTCATCCCGGGCGCCGTTCTCTACGAGCGCGAGCTCCAGGATATGTTCGGCATCGTCGTCGACCATATCCCGGACGCGCGCCGCCTGCTTCTTTCGGACGACTGGCCGGAGGGCCAGTACCCGCTCCGCAAAGACTGGAAACACGAACGGCCGGTCGAGGCCTCTCCATCGCTTTAGTTCTATGCGGGGTTTTGATTTTAATATACGCAATTTTTTTTAGTGACGACCAGAATGTGTATTTTGTTGAAGACCGCATCAATCCTCCACCCCCTACGAAAAAGGGGAGAGAACCGC
>JAWOHF010000151.1:0-17502 GCA_046496285.1 Candidatus Aminicenantota bacterium | reverse complement strand
ACCCGTGAAACATGCGCTCATAATCGTCGTGACCCTGGCGATCTTCGCCGCGGCCTGCGGGCCCAAGGCGGAGAAGATAACGCTCAAGGAAGGCACGGCCGCCTACGACCTGGCCAAGGAGCTCTCCGCGACCATACCCGCGCTCGCTCCGGACAAGGAAACGGTCGTCGTCCAGGCCAAGGAATTCGCGGTCACGGCCGCCGAGGTCATCCTGACCATCCGGAACAACCTCGGCGCCCGGGCCGACCAGCTCAAGGATTTCGACGCCGGTCAGCTGAAGGAGATCCTCGAACGGGGCGCGGTCCAGATCGGAGAGCGAAAGCTCCTGCTGGCCGCGGCGGCCAAGGCCAAGACGGCCGTCCCCGATGAGGAGATCGACAAGGCCCTCCAGGCCGAGTACGGCCGGGCCGGGTCCGAAGAGGCCTATCTCGAGGCCCTCGGCCAAGCCGGTGTCCCGATCGAGCATGTCAAGACGAGCCTCCGGGAGAGCCTGGTCATCGAAAAATACCTGACCGGCCTGATGAGCAGTGAGAGCCAGGTCACGGACGAGCAGATCCAAAAGGCCTACGAAGGCGACCGGACCGCCTCGGTCCGCCACATCCTCCTCCTGACCCAGGGCAAGAACGACCAGGAGAAAGCCGACCTCCGCACGAAAATGGAGGGCATTCTGACACGGGCCAAAGCGGGTGAGGATTTCGCGGCCCTGGCCAAGGAGTTCTCCGAGGACCCCGGTTCCCGGGACAACGGCGGGCTCTACGAGGATTTCGGACGCGGCCAGATGGTCAAGCCCTTCGAGGACGCGTCTTTCTCTGTTCCCGTCGGGGAGATCAGCGACATCGTCGAGACGACCTACGGATATCACATCGTCCAGGTCGTGGAGCGCAAAAAAGAGACCCGGCCCATCGAAGAGATCCGGGCCGAGCTCGAAGCCCAGCTCAGGGAATCGGGCGAGAACACCTTCGTCCAGGACCACGTCGCCGCCCTGAAGGAAAAAGCCGGGTTCAAGCTGATCGGGCTGTGATCCGGCGCGGTCGGGATCGCTAGAGGAGGATCAGGGCCAGGACCTCGGCCACCATGGCCGGCTTGTCCGCCCCCTCGACCTCCAGGGTGTTCTCGACCGTGACCAGGACCTTTCGGAAGCCCCGTTTCACCACGGACTTCAGGACGGCCCTGTTGCGCACCCTGGAGCCGGCCCGGACGGGATTGGGGAAGCGGACGCGATCGAGGCCGTAATGGACGGCCATCCGGACGCGCCCGGAGAAGACCTCGTTCTTGAAATTAAAATAGGGGAGAAGCGAAAGCAGGAGGAACCCGTGGGCGACCGTCCCTCCCAGAGGGCTGCGGGCCGCCCGCTCCGGGTCGACGTGGATCCACTGCCTGTCCTCCGTGCAGGCGGCGAAGGCCTCGATCCGCTCCTGGGAGACGACGAACCAGTCCGAGAGCCCGACCTCGCGGCCGACCATCTCCTTGAGGCGCCTGAGATTGAGCCTTTTTCCGAACATGGCCGCGGTCCCTCCCGGACCTCCTTTGAGCCGACCATGATGACAGAACGGCCGGCCCTAATCAAGGGCTGGGTTCTCAGGAAGTCACCCCTCCGGGTGAGGCCAGATTCCCCCGGGGAATCATCCCGGGAGGCGATTGCCCGGCCTCCGGCCGCCCTTTAGAGTGGGGGCGTCGACATCGTATCGACATCGAAGCCTAAAGATACTAGGAGGTATCATGAAAAAACTGATGACAGCTGTTGTCGTCGCGGCCTTCGCCGGCCTCGTGCTCATGCCCGCCCCGGCGGCCGCCGATCTGAGGTTCGGGATCAAGGGCGGCGTCAACGCGGCCAAGATCTTTGGCGAGGACGCCGACCTGGAAGGCGACTGGCAGAACAAGCTGGGCTTCTGCGCCGGCGTGTTCTTGCAACTGAACATCGGCAGCGTCCTGACCATCCAGCCCGAAGTCCTGTACACGATGAAGGGCGCAAAGCTGGAGGAGACCTTCGAAGACGTGACCTACACCGGGAAGCTGCTCTTCGACTACCTCGAGATCCCGCTCCTCGTCAAGTTGAGGATCCCCACCGGGCGCGTGTCGCCCTTCGTCTTCGCCGGCCCGTCCATCGGCTTCAAACTGAGCTCGAAGATCAAGTTCACCGGCGGCGGGGAGTCCTCCGAGGAGGATCTCGACGAACTCAAGAGCGTGGACTACGGGGCCATTTTCGGCGCCGGGCTCAACCTCGGCCGCTCCTTCCACCTCGACGTCCGCTACAGCATGGGCCTGCAGAAGCTCATTGACGACCCCGAGATCGGGACGATCGACATCAAGAATGGCGTCATTTCGGCGACCGTCGGCTTCGCGTTCTAGGCATCTTTCCGTTTGTCGCGACAAGGGCGCTCCCGCCGCGCGGGGGCGCCCTTTTTTATGGTTCTTCTCCTGATTCCGGGGATTTGGAATCAGGAGAAGAACCCTTTTTCTTGACGCCGCAGGTTGTCAGCGCCGGCCGTTGACGATAAAATGGGGCCTTCCGAAACCGGCCCGACCGGAGGTGGATACATGACCGGCGCCTACCTGGCCCTTATCGCCCTCCCGCTGGTGATCGTCGGCCTGTCTTTTGTCGTCTTCCGCCTGGCCCGCAGACACGGGCGGTGGGAGTAGGCCGTGGACGTCTACCGGAAGCTCACGCACCCGGCCGCTCTGGCCGTCTTCGTCTTCACCCTGTTCCTGCCGGTGCTCATCGGCCTTCTCGTCAGGAAAAAGACCCGCTGCCAGTCGGACTTTTTCCTCGGCGGGCGCCGGCTGAGCCGGTTCTCCATCGCCCTCTCCGCCGTGGCTTCGGGCCGGTCCTCGTGGCTCGTCCTCGGGGTCAGCGGCATGGCCTACACGATGGGCGTTTCGGCGGTCTGGTCCGTGGTCGGCTACATCACGGCCGAGATGGTCCAGTTCGTGGCCATCGGCGGGCGGCTCAGGCGGCTCTCCGAAAAGTACGATTCGATGACCCTCCTCGACTTCTTCGAATCCCACCTCGACGACAGGCGGCAGGTCATCCGTTCGGTCGGGGCCGTCATCATGGGCATCTTCCTGGTGGCCTACGTCGCCGCCCAGTTCAACGCCGGGGCCAATTCCCTGTCTGTCGCCCTCAAGCTGCCGTTGGAAGTTTCCCTGCTCATCGCCTCGGCCCTGGTCCTCGTTTACATGATGCTCGGCGGCTACCTGGCCGTCGTCTACAACGACGTCGCCCGGGCTTTGATCATGATCGTCGGGCTGGTTGTCTTCCCGCTCTTCGGCCTGGTCAAGATGGGCGGTTTGCCGGCTCTCCTGAGGACCCTGGAGGCCCTCAGCCCGGCCCAGGTCAACCCCCTGGCCCTTAGTTTCGGGGCCCTCATCGGGTTCCTGGGCATCGGGCTGGGCTCGCCGGGCCAGCCCCATGTCGTCGTCCGGTACATGACCATCGCCGACCCCGCCAAGCTCCGGTACTCGGCCGTGATCGGCACCTTCTGGAACGTCGTCCTGGGCTGGGGCGCGGTGTTCATCGGTCTCATCGGCCGGGCCGCATTCCCCGACGTGGCGGCCGTCCCGGATTCGAACCCGGAGATGATCTACCTGGTGCTCTCGGCCCAGTACTTCAGCCCCGTCATCTACGGCCTGCTCATCGGCGGCATTTTCGCCGCCATCCTGTCCACGGCGGACTCCCAGCTCCTGGTCGTGTCCTCGACCCTCGTCCGGGACCTCTACGAAAAGATCATCCGCAAGGACCGGCCCCTTGCGGAAGCGAAAAAGCTCGGCCTGTGCCGGTGGGTCGTGCTCGGAAGCGGCGTCGTCTCGATCGTCCTGGCCTACCTGGCCAAGGACCTGGTCTTCTGGCTCGTCCTTTTCGCCTGGGGCGGATTGGGCGCCTCGTTCGGGACGGCCCTCATCCTCTCGCTGTACTGGAAGCGAACCAATGTTGCCGGCGTCGTCGCCGGGATGGTGACCGGCACTTTGACGACCATCCTCTGGAAGGTCTTTTTGAAGGACGCGACCGGCGTTTACGAGCTCATCCCGGCCTTTTTCCTGTCCCTGGCGGTCATCGTCCTCTTCGGCCTTCTCGTCCGCGGGGAGGGCCGGGCCGGGCCCGCCGGGAGCTAAGGGGGCCTTTCAAGCCGGCCGGAAGACAAAGGAGAAGAGTATGATACCTGTCGAAGAACGAAACGACATCACCCCGGTCTGTCCGCACTGCCAGGCCCAGCTCACGTCCATCCAGTGCCGGCAACTGAGCGGCACGTTCGGGAAACGCTATGTCTACTTCTGCCCGAGCTGCCGCAAGGTCCTCGGCGTTTCCCACAGGAAGGGCTTCTGGATGGGCTGATGCCGGGGCTCCGGCCGGGCCCTCTACCGGATGTACGCGTAGATCTGGTGTTCCGCGCCGAACTCGTCCTCGATCGTCTCGCGGTGAACCTCTTTATGTTCCCAGCCGGGGATCGTGTAGTTGTGCGAGACCAGCCGCGTTCCCGGCCGGAGCTGGCGCTCGAAGATCGGCCGCAGCAGGTCGTTCGACTCGGGCAGAAGGTAGAGGGCCACCACGGTGGCCTCGGAGAATTCGGCCTTGGTCGCGTCCATGGCCTCGAACCGGACCAGCTGCGTCACCCCGGCCGTTTCGGCGTTCTTGTTGGACTCGTCGATCATGTTCGGATCGATGTCGATGCCCACGCCGCGGGCCCCGTACTTCCTGGCCGCCGTGATGACGATGCGCCCGTCGCCGCAGCCGATGTCGTAGACGACGTCGGCGACGGTGACCCGGGCCAGCTCGAGCATCCGGTCGACCACGGGCTGCGGTGTCGGGACCCAGGGGGCAAGGTCCTCCGCGTCGGCCCGGCCGTGCGACCCGAGGAACAGCTCGATGGTCGTCCCCTCGTCGAAGCGGAAGGAGTAGGGGCTCCCGGCCTCGAGCGAATAGACGATGTCTCTATCGCCCGAGTGGAACTCGATCTCCAGGGACGTCGCCGTCGGGAAGCGATCGATGGCCCCGGGGGCGATCTCCCTGTGCTCGGCGTTCACGGGGCTGCCGGCGGGGAAGATCTTGTAGGCGATCGTTTTGTCGGTGACGTTGCGGAGGGTCGTTTCCCTGGCGGGCTCGGCTGCGGCCGTCTGCGGGGCGGACGGAGGCGAGGCCGGCTCCCGGGAACAATGGGTGACGGCGACCAGGGCGAGGCCGGCTATGATCAGGGAGGCCGCGAGCGTTTTAGCGGTTATCCTGTTCATCGATGACCTCCTCGTCAAGTCATTTTACCAGAAGACGGCCTGCCGGACAAAGCTCATCCGGAAAGGCCGTTTTCCGGCGAATTCGGGTATAATAAGCGCCTGTTCGAGAAGAGAGACCATGCGATCGCTCCTCGTTTTCTCAGCCTGCCTGGCCGCCCTCCTCGTCCATCTCGTCTTGGAGCGGCGCCGGCTGGCACGGGCTCTCGACAGGGTCCCCCGGAGGATCGCGGTCACCGGCACGAGGGGCAAGTCCGGGACGACGCGGCTGATCGCGGCCGGGCTCCGGGCGTCCGGCGCCCGGGTCCTGGCCAAGACCACGGGTTCGAGACCGGCGCTCATCTTTCCCGACGGTTCGGAGCGGGTGATCCCCAGGCCGGGGCCGGCCTCCATCCGCGAGCAGGTCCGGCTGGTTTCCCTGGCCGCCCGGCTGGGGGCCGATACGCTGGTCGCCGAGATGATGAGCATCGGGCCGGAGTGTCTGTCCACGGAGTCCCGGAGCATTCTCCGCCCGCAGATCCTGGCCCTGACCAACGTCCGGCTCGACCATATCGAGGACATGGGGCGGAGCCGCGGGGAGATCGCCGCGACCCTGTCCGGCGCTTTCCCGCGGGCCGGCGTCGTCCTCCTGCCCGCCGAAGAATCGGACCCGGCCTTCGAAGCCGCGGCCGCCCGCCTCGGAACGGAGCTCGTGCCCGTCCCTTCCGCCGGGCCCGCCGCCCCCGCCGAAGCCGCACCGGAGGGCCTTTCGTGGGAATTCGAGCCGAACGTCAGGTTGGCCCGGGCCGTGCTCGACAGGCTGGGCTTGGCTGGAGAACCGATGCTCGAGGGCCTGACCGGCGCCGCGCCGGATTTCGGGAGCCTGAAGATCTTCAGGGCGGATTTCGGGTCTCCGCCCCGCCCGGCCGTCTGCGTCAGCGCGTTCGCGGCCAACGACCCCGACTCCTCGGCCGAAGCCCTCGCCAAGATACGGCTGCGCGTCGATCTCAAACACTGGCCCGCGATCGCCTTCCTGAGCCTCAGGGAAGACAGAGGGGACCGGACGATGCAGTGGATCACGGCCGCCCGAGCCGGATTTTTCCGGGAGTTCGAACGGGTCCTGGTGCTGGGTACCCCGGCCAGGGCTTTCGTGCGAAAGCTCCGCAGGTCCGGCGGGCCGGAAGCGGCCAAATTCGAGCCCGCCCCCGACGCTGGCCCGGAGGTGCTCATGGGCTCGACGGTCGCCCGGGCCGGGCGGGAGCCGGTCATCGTCGGTTTCGGGAACATCGTTGGCCCCGGAGAGAGCCTCGTCCGCTATTGGGATGAGCAAGGAGTCGCCCTTGATCATTGAGACCCTTCTCGTCGGTCTGGTCCTGGCCCTGCTCTGGGCCGAGCTCACCGACATCTCTCCCGGCGGCATCATCGTGGCCGGGTATTTCGCCCTTTATCTCGGCCAGCCCCTGCGGGTCGCCGCGACACTGGCCGCGGCCCTGCTGACCGTGGCTCTGTATCGGCTCCTGGCCCGGAATCTCATCCTCTTCGGGCGAAGGAGATTCGCCGTGATGGTCCTCGCCGGCGCCCTCCTCTCCCAGGCCTGGTCCATGGCGCTGCCCCATGTTTTTGAGGCCCCTCTCGAGCTGCGGGTCATCGGCTGGGTCATCCCCGGCATCCTGGCCTCGAGCCTCGTGCGGCAGAAGCCCCTGCCGACCCTGGCCTCGCTCCTGGCCGTTTCGACCCTGACCTTCGCCGTCATGCGGTTGGTGACGCGGCTATGAATGGGGAACGCCGGGCCGGCGGAGCGGGCCGGATTTATGTCGCGGCCTCCTTGAGCCTCGTCTACCTTCTGGCCATCCATTTCATTTCCGGTCCCCCGCCGTCGACACGCCGCGAGATGGCCGAGGCCTCGCGCCTCATGGAACGGGCGGTCGAGGCCGTCGGGCGATGCCGGGAGGCCCGGGGGATCCCGATCGATGCCGCGGCCGACCCGAACCGGACCGGCCTGGTCGGGCTGGAGGCCTCGTCGATCACGACTTCGATGGGCCGCCTCGAGGCCAAGCGGACCTCGACCAACCCGGAGTTCGCCGCGCTCCTCGCGCTCCTGCTCCGGCAGGCCGGAGTGAAGAAGGGGGAGGCCGTGGCCATCGGGGCCTCGAGCTCCTTCCCGGCCTTCATCATCGCCTCCGTCGCCGCCTCCCGGGCCGTCGGCGCCGAGCCTCTGCTCATCGTTTCCCTGGGAGCTTCGGAATGGGGAGCGAACATCCCCGGCTTCAACTGGACCGACATGGAGGACTGCCTGCGGGCTTCGGGCGTCCTGGAAGCCGGGCCCATCGCCCTAGCCCTCGGCGGGGACGAGGATGCGGGCCTGGACATGGACCCGGCCGGCCGCGAGTTCCTGGTCTCCCTCATCCGCGGCCGCGGGGCCCCCTTCATCGAGGAGGCCGGCCTGGAGGCCAACGTCGCCCGGCGCTTGGGGATCTACGAGCAGTCGCGGGGGAACAGGGCCATCGCGGCTTTCATCAACATCGGCGGCAGCTGGGCCAACATGGGGACCCATGCCGAAGTGTTGAAGCTCCGGCCGGGTCTGACCCCAGATGTCTTCATCCCGCCCCCGGCCGATAGGGGGGTCCTGCAGGCCATGGCCGCCCGCAAGGTGCCCGTCATCCACCTTCTGAACGTCCGGGGCCTGGCGGAGCGCTACGGGCTTCCCTGGGACCCGCGCCCTCTCCCGGACGGCTTAAGCGGGGATCTCTCAGTCCGGGCCGCCGGCCGCGTCGCCCGGGCGACCGTTCTGACGGCCGGATTCGTGCTGTTCGTCTTCCTGATCGTCGCCTTCCGGATGCCCTGGCGGCTTCCCTGACCTCGTTCTTCCCCCGCTTTTCCTTGACAGCCGCGCGTCTCAGGACCGATAATAGGCTCGCGGTATAAGCTTCGGGAGAGCCGGTTACAACCTCAGTGCATATCAAATAAATGTGAAGGAAGGGAGCAATCATGACCAAAAGAACCGCCACCCTGGTGCTGGTGCTCATCCTGGTCGCCGCAGTGACGGCGCCGGCCTGCGTCTCCAAGAAGAAGCACCTGGCCACGGTCGAGGAGCTGCAGACCCGGCTGACCGAGTCCAACAGCCGGATCGACGAGCTGCAAACTCTCAACAACGAGTTGAACATGAGCCTGAAAGACGCCCAGGCCGCGATCGAGAAGGCCAAGGCGGAGAACGCCAAGCTCACGAGCGATCTCGGAGCGCTGAAGGGCCAGCTCGCGGCCCTCGAGGGCCAGAAGGCCGACCTCGCCAAGGCCGTCGCCGAGGGCCAGGAGACCGAGGCCTCGGCGGCCAAGAGGATGCGCAGCCTCAATAATATGATCGCCGGCCTGCGCAAGGACATGGCGGAGACAGAGGCCCAGATCGCCGCGAAAAGCGACGAGATCACCGGCCTCCAGACGCGCGAGGCCGCCCTCAAGGCCGTTGAGTCCGAGCAGAAGCAGAAGATCGCCGCCTTGAACGGGGACATGGCCGACCTTTCCCAGCAGATGGAGAAGGAGGTTTCCGGCAAGAACAAGACAATCCTCATCCTGGCCGTTCTCTTGGCCATCGCCGTCCTCGCGGCTCTCGTCGGGTGGCTCAGGGGAAGGAAGTCCGGGGCCGCGTAAGGAGGCTTGCAGGCGTCTTGCCGCGCCCGGGCCCGGCGGCCGGCCGGTCCTCTATTCGTAGAAGATCTTCGCGGGATCGGCGGCCTTGACGTCCTTGAGGTAGGCGCCCGTCCCGCTCTTGATGACCTCGTCGTAGCGGGGAACGCCGCCGGCCACGACGGCCCGGTCGGGATTGTCCTCGGACCAGATCTCCAGGATCTGAAGAATGGTCGACGTGTGGCGCCCGACGCGGACATCGATGGGCCAGCCCGCGTCGTCGATCTTTTCGAAGAGCAACCCCTGTTTTCCCGCCCGGACGACGAACTCGTCCCGTCCCGTCAGCAGGAGCGCCCGGTCCGTCCGGCCGCGCGTCGCGTCGAGGAAGGGTTGCGGGGCCTCGAGCAGGAGCGAGACCGCGTCGGAGTTGTCCCCGATCTCCCGGTGAGAGAGGCCCCGCAGGGCCCGGGGCGAGTTCTCGACGCCCATCGCGAAGCCCCCTTCGCTGCTGAGCATCATGGATGTCAGCGTGGCCAGGTCGGCCCCCTTCTCGTGGGCCACGATGGTGCTGATGACCGGGTACTGGAGCTCGGCCTCGTGGAGGTCGATGGCCACGTCGACCCGCTCCTTCCTGATGAGCTCGAGGATGGCGTGCCCGGTCTTCTCGGTCAGCGTTCCGCCGGGCCGGCCGGGGAAGGTCCGGTTGAGATTGCGGATGTCGATGTAGGCCAGCTCCTGGCGGCTCGGGTAGTGGACATAGACCTCGGGGTCGGGCCACTGGTCGAGCGGGCTCGACCAGCGGTCGCCCATGCGGAACGTCCGGCCGCCCCAGGGGGTCTCGATGGTGTAATCGGGAGGGTAGGCGCCCCCGAGGCGGGTGACCATCGAGGCGCTCCGGTTGGCCGTCAGGATGACGAACAGGCGGCCCTTGGAGACCGAGGCGTTCTCGGCGAAGATCCACCCCGCCAGCCGCCCGGCCGGTTCCTCGGGATGGGTGCCGCACAGGACGAGGACGGCCCCTCCGGGCTCTTGGCCCTCGAGGACATAGACGTTGGCGTCGTTGGCCGTGCCCTTGAGCGGGCCGAAATAGTCGCTGAGCTTTTTGACCGCCGTGACCCCCGGCCCCGGGACCACGGGCTCGGGGAGGTGCCGGCTTTGGTAGAAGCTCAGCCCGGCGGCCGCGCCCAGGGCCGCTCCGAGGACGGCGATGACGATCTTTCTCGCGGTCATGGCTTTCCTCATCGGGCTCATTTCAGACGGAGAAGCCTCAGGACAAAGGGCAGGAGGACGATGACGTAGAGGACCTCCTCCTGCCATTTTTTCCGGTCGATGAAGTTCCAGACGAGCAGGACGGCGACGAAGGCCGTCAAGGCGTAGTAGAGGACCGTGATCACCGTTTCCCTCCGTCACGATGGGTTTTCATGGATCTCAGAACACCGTCAGGAAGCTCAACTTTTTGCTGAAGACGACCATCAGCGTCCCGGCGGCCGCGATGAGCGCCGCGGGGACCAGACAATGCTTGAGGAACTGCCCGTAGGGCTCCTTGACCCCGACCGTGGCCGTCGTAAGCCGCCCGATGATGGCCGTCGGCGGGATGGCGTCGCCGAGCGGCCAGATGACGCTCATCCCGGCCAGGGCCACGACGGGGTCGAGGCCGATGGTGTTGAAGAGCAGGACCAGCGGCACGCCCAGGACCGGCGCCGCCCCCCACATCAGGACGGCCTCGGACACCGGCAGGATCAGGAACAGCGTCAGGAAGACGACCGTCACGGGCAGGGTGACCGTCGTGATGGCGATCAGCCCGCGGACGCCCGTCAGGGCCATGATCTGGACCAGGATCCCGGCGCAGGTCAGGGTCCCGATGAGCGGCAGGAGCTGATGGACGGTCTCCCGCGAGGTCCGCAGAAAGGCGATCTTGACCGGCGACAGCAGGAACGCCGCCAGGGCGGCGGCCATGAACATCAGGGGCAGCCCGAGAATGGGGAAGGAGAACGGGAAGGCGCGGCCGGCGATGACCAACAGGAAGAAGACCAGGAACGGGGCGGCGACCCTCAGCCAGTTCATCTTCGGCGGGGCTTGGGGAAGCTCTTGGAGGGCCTTCTCGAGATCGACGGGACGGGCCTTGCGGCCGAGGATGAAGATCGTCAGGAGAGACAGGACGACACAGGGCACGAGGAGCGGCAGGAAGAATCCGACGTACGGCATGTTGACCCCGGCCGCGGTCAGCATGGCCCACAGGCTGACAGGCGGCGCCGCGGCGCTCAGCCCGGCGATGAGGAAGATGATGGCGGCGACCCTCGGCCGGGGGATGTCCATGTAGCTCAGGACCGTGGCCACCATTCCGCCCACGATGAGCACGGTCACGCTGCCCGCTCCGGTCAGGGCCCCGGGGATGAGCAGGAGGACGGCCAGGAGGACGAAGAGCAGCGACTTGCGGCGATGGAACCGGCGCAGGATGGCCCGGACGACGAACGCGGCCCCTCCGGACTCCTTGAGCAGGTTCATGAACAGTGTCGCGGCCACGAAGATCAGGACGATGTCGAAGTAGGTGAAGGCCCCTTCGACGATGTGGCGGGCGGGGAGGCCGGCTCCCCCGGCCACGGCCCCGGCCAGGGCCGCGGCGAGGAGAGACAGCTCCGTCGAGATCTTGAGGATCTTGGCCGCGATGTAGGCCGCCACCATGACGGCCAGGACGAGAGCGGCGGATGCGGTCGCGTCCATGGCGCCTTCTTCTCCCTCAGCGCCGCTCGACCGCCAGGGTCACGATGCAGGGGAACGTCCCGGTGGTCGTCATGTCCCGGCAGATGCCGCGGATGATGATCAGCTTTCCCAGGGCGTAATCCTCCCAGACGTATTTGTCGCCGTCAATGGTCCGGCCGGTGATCGAGGCCAGCTCGCGGGCGCCGTGCGTGACCGGCGGCAGGCTAAGGCGCGCCAGGACGCGGTTGAGCCGGTCGATGTCGTTGGCGGCCAGGTACTTGCCGCCTTCCTCCATCTCGAGCGGCAGCCGGGGGCCGGGGTCGGGGAAGGTGAAGGTCGTGACCGGCGTGCCGGCCACGTAGCTGTCCCTCTTAGTGAAGGTGAAATTCTCCTCCTTCGGAGGGAAGAGCTCGTTCTTGACGGCCTTGAACGACAGCGTCTCGAGCTTGGTTTGGCTGACGTAGAGGAGCGCCAGCCCCAGGACGGCGGCGACGACGATGGCCCGGACGATGGTCTGCATGTCGTTCTTGACGAGAATGACGATGATCCAAATGACGGACAACGCGAAGAGGCCGAGAACAACCGTCCTGGCCGTTTCTGTGGCGATCATGGAAGCACCTCCCTCAAGGCTCCTCCGGGGTCCGGCGGCTATTTCCCGAAGAGCTTCTCCAGCGCCGGCACGAAGTCCATCATCTTTTCGACCTCGATGAGCGGGATGTTCCCGGCTTTGGAGATGACCGTGAAGCGGCCGTCGGAGTTCCCTTCCTTGTAGATGAGCAGGATGTCCGAGCGCGGGGCCACGGCGTCGATGCTCTGTTCGTCGGTCGTGTCGCCGGCCGTCGCTCCCTGGGCCCGCCTCTTCATCCCCTCGACGTGGGCCCCGATGACCGTCAGGCCCGCTTTCTTGGCCTCGGCGATGAGGATCTCGGACCGCTTGATCTCGTCCTCGATGGAGATGCCGGCCGCGCCCATGCCCTTGAGACTGGCCCCCATGACGATGATCACGGATTTGTAGGGGGCGCCCTCGGCGGCTTTGGCCTTGAGAGTTTCCGCGGTCGCCAGGGGATCGGTGACGCCCTCGAGCTTCAGGCGCTGGAGGACGACCTTGATGGTGTTCGGCCCCGGGCTCTGGCCGCAGGACGTCACCAGGACGGGAGTTTCGGCCTTGACGGCCTTGTCCTGCCCGGCGTTGGAAACGGCCCCCATGGTCAGGAGATACACAGCCAGCAGGAGGGCCGGCGATCTATGAGCTTTCGTCATGTCAGACTCCTTTCGAGTCGTTATCGGCGAGACGCCCCTATGGTATGACAAACCCTCCCGGCGGTCAACCGCGACCGCTCGGACGCCCCGGTTTTTGACGGGGTTTCCGGGGCTGTGGTATATTTCGGTCCTGCGGCGGGACCGCCGCAGATCGAGGAGGAAGCATGAAAGCTGTTCGTTGGCCGGCCATCATCCTGACCGCGGGAGCGCTGCTCTTGGCCCCGGCCTGCGGGCGCTCGCCGGAGCCCGTCCCCATCGCGGTCGAGGAGATCGCCTCCCACATCCGCAACCTGTCCGATGACCTGCTCGAGGGCCGGGCCGTCGGCAGCCAGGGGATCGAGATCGCGGCCCGCTACCAAGAAGACTATTTCCGGACCTGGGGCCTCGAGCCGGCCTTCGAGGGAAGCTATCGGCAGACCTTCCCGCTGAAAGGGGCCACGCCGGATCCAAACGCATCCCTCGAGTTCGTTGCTCCCGAGGTCCGCCTGACGCCCCGGCTTCTCGATGATTTCGTTGTCCACTCCGAACGGGAGGGCGCGCCGCCGGAGGCCGCCGGCGATCTCGTCTATTGCGGCTTCCTGATCCAGGCCCCGGAGAGGGGATGGGACGACATCAAGGGGGCCGACCTCAGGGGCAAGGTCCTCCTGGTCGAGGTCAACGAGCCCGGCAACCGCCCAGGGGGCATTTTCGACGGCGAGGACATGACCTACTACGGCCGCTGGCCCTACAAGTATGAGAAGGCCTCCGAGCTCGGCGCCGCGGGCGTCCTCATCATCCACGAGACCAAGGGCGCGGCCTACGGCTGGGAGGTCGTCCGAAACTCCTGGTCCCAGGAGAGCTTTTTCCTGCCGGAGAAGGACCCTCAGCTTCGCTTCCAGGGCTGGGTCAGCGGGCCGCTGGCCGAGCAGCTCTTCGCCGCGGCCGGTCTCGACCGCAAGACGCTCCGGGCCCGGGCCGAGACCGAGGCCTTCGCCCCCGTTCCGCTGGGGCAGAGGGCCCGGGTCCGCCAAGAGCCAGTTTTTCGCGAGGTCGAGGGCTTCAACGTCGCCGGGATCGTCCGGGCCAAGCACCCCGAGGCCCGGCGCCGGATGATCGTCGTCTCGGCCCACTACGACCACCTGGGCCGGGACGAGTCCCTCGAAGGCGACCAGATCTACAACGGGGCCGTGGACAACTGCTCGGCCTCGGCCGCCATGCTGGCCCTGGCCGGCTGGTCGGCCCGGAACCCCGAGAGGCTAAAGGACGACCTGTGCTTCGTGGCCGTCACGGGCGAGGAGAAGCTCTTCCTCGGCTCGGACCATTTCAACCGGCACCTGCCGTTCCCCAAGGAAAGCGTCGTCGCCAACATCAACTTCGAGATGACCAACGTCTGGGGCCAGACCGAGGACGCCTTCGCCATCGGGGCCGGTCACTCCGAGCTCGATGAGGTCTGCCGCCTGGCCGCCGATCGGATGGGGCTCCGCTACATCCCCGAGCGCAACGGTCATCTGGGCTTCTTCTTCCGCTCCGACCAGCTGAGCTTCGCCAGGGCCGGCATCCCGGGGGTCTGGCTCCACCAGGGGATCGTGTCCAAGGGACCCGACAGAGGGCACATTCAGCGCATGTTCGAGGACTACCAAAGGACGAAATACCACCAGGTCACCGACGAGATCCAGCCCGACTGGGACCTGCGGGGCACGCTCCAGATCATCGACTGGGCCCGGGAGATCATCGCCGTCCTCGGCGAGCGCGAGGGCCTGCCCGAGTTCCTGCCGCAGAGCTCGTTCAGGAGAAAATAAGGCGTTGGATTTATTCTTGGCTTTGTGCTAGAATCCGGCCACCCATGGAGATCAAAAGTCTTCCCAAGTGCTCCTTCTTTTCCGATTATCTCACGCTCCCCCAGGTCATCTTCGACCTCAAGAGCAAGGACAAGGTCGAGGCCATCGAAGAGCTCCTCGGCGTGCTCGCCAAGCAGAAGCTCATCGAGAACAAGAAGGTCCTCCTGACCCGGATCATCGACCGGGAGAACCTCGTGTCCACGGCCATCGGCTACGGCGTCGCCCTGCCCCATGCCCGTGTCGACACCGGAGGCGAGATCGCCGTCGCCGTCGGGCGCTCGGAGAAGGGCATCGACTTCGAGGCCCACGACGGCCACAAGGTCCACCTCATCATCCTGGTCGTCTGGAACCCGACCCTGCCGGGGCTCTTCAACCACCTGTTCGCCGGCCTGGCCCGCTTCCTCATCCGGCCCGACTACCGCGGCCGGATCCAGGCCGCCAGGGACAAGGCGGAGCTTTACGCCATCCTGTCCGAGATCGAGTTCAAGTTCGTCTACGAGGAGAAGATCAGCAGCCGGGCCAGCCTCCTCAAGAAGCTCCAGGAGCTCGAGATCAAGCGGAAGAAAGCGAGCCGCGAGCAGCAGAAGGTGCTCCACAAGCAGGCCGCGATGATCCGCGAGGAGCTCGACCGCGACCTCCTCGGGCGGTTCGACCGGTTGATGGACCGCTACGGGTTCGCCGTGGCCGATGTCGTCGAAGGGGTTTGCCAGGGCTGCAACATCAACATCTCGACCCAGATGTACTCGGCCATCGAGGGCTCGAACGACGTCTACGTGTGCGAGAACTGCGGCAAGTTCCTGGCCTCGGCCCGCAAAAAGAAGAAGTGATCAGTCGACCGCGACCGCGGCCAGGCTGACGGGGTTCAACAGCTTGTAGACCGGGTAGGTCTGCGCCCCGCGGCCCCATTGGGCGACAATGTGGCGGTCGAAGGCGTTCCAGACGAGCATCCCGTCGTCGCTCTCCGGCTCGAGCAGGTAGGCGGCCAGGTTCCCTAAGGGCTGGGCGGTGCGGACGACGAGCGAGCCGGCGGGGAATTCCTTGCTTTCCACGGCGTACCCGCCTGTTACGGTGTTCGTCCGGTGGCCCTGGTAAAGCCGCTCGGCCCCCTTGATGTCCTTGATGCGGAAGGCCTCGACTTCGAGGGTCGCCGGCTCCGTGAGCCGGCCGACCGCCAGGCCGTGCCGCTTGAGGCCCGCCAGGACGTCGCCGTCGAAGACGGCGATGAGGTAGGCGTGAGGCAGGCGGACGGACCGCTTGGGGAAGAAATCCGCCAGGTAGGGCATGACGTAGGTCTTCTTCCGGTCGGTCCTCTTGAGCTGGGGATAGGGGCTTCCTTCGCGGGGGATGACCTCCATCTCATAGCCGCGGACCGAGATCTTGTCCGGCAGGGCCCGGACGTCGATGTCCAGGCCGAAGGTGTCGGTTTCCCTGGGGGCCGAACCGCGCTCGACCGTCCGCCGGTCGGCCTCGGCGACGAGGCGAGCCAACTCATCGCCGTGGGCCTGGCAGTAGTCCAGGATAGACTTGAGGAGATTGTAGTTGCCGTGGACCCGGGTCTTGAAGTCGGCGTAGTTGTAGTTCTCGTCGAGGATGGACAGCCGGTTGCGGAGCCCGATGTAGTTCGTCATGTACCGGGGCTGATGGCCGAACGTCCGCCAGCCTTTCTCCATGTCCCGGAAATCGACGGGGTCGCCGTAGGGGACCGACAGGACGCCGTATTCTTTCTCCAGGGTCGCGTCGACGGCCGGCATCATCTTGTCGCGCATGTAGGCGATGATGGACGGGTCGCCGTTGGGGCAGAGGGGCCAGGAATAGGTCACCGGCTCCTCGTGGTAGGAGCCGTCCGTCGTGTGACAGTCGACGGTCAGGACGGGGTCCCAGCGCATGAGGACGTTGCGGACGAGGCCCCTCATTTCGGGGGTTTCGAGCTTCATCGCGTCGCGGTTGAGGTCGAGGTTCTGACCGTTGTGGCGGACGCCGGCCTTGTCCGGGCCGACCTGGCCGCGCCGGTTGTCGGGGCTCATCTTGTCGTTCCCGTCGGGGTTGAAGACGGGCGCGACGAGCAGGACGACCTTGTCCAGGTAGGGGAGCTTGGGATCGAGGAGGATGTCCCGGACGAGCATCAGGGTGGCCTCCTTGCCCTCGACCTCGCCGGCGTGGATGTTGGCCTGTAAGTAGACGACCAGCCGCTTGTCGTAGCGCAGGGCCAGCGGGTCGCGGGGGAGGGGCTTGCCGACGACGAGGAGAGGCACGTCACGGCCCTCGGCCGAGGTGGCGATCGTCTCGACCCGGATGTAGGGCGACAGCCGCTGGAGCTCGCGGATGAAGGACATGACCTCGGCGTAGGTCGAGGTCGCTTTGTACTCGGTGGCCTCGGCCGTCGTCTTCGGACCCGCGGGCGGCGCGGTCTGGACCGCGGCCGACGAGGCCGTCAGGGCCAGCCCGACGGCCAGCAGGGCGGCGAGGGCCAGGGGATATCTCGGGGACGGCTTCACGGGCGCCTCCTTGTCGACGGAGATGGGAGCTTTTTCCGGAAAGGCCAGTTTAGCCCAATCCCCGGCCTTGGTCAATGCGCCGGGAACCCAATTTGGGAACTGGTATTGTGTCCCCGATTTGGGCTACGATAAGTCCATGGCGATATCCGGCGTCGGTGCGGACAAGGAAAAAGCGCTCGCCGAGCGCATGGACAGGCTCGGCATCCGCGAGTCGGAGCTCGTCGAGAAGTTCATCCGCTCCGGCGGGCATGGCGGCCAGAACGTCAACAAGGTCGCGACCTGCGTCTACCTCAAGCACCTGCCGACGGGCGTCGAGGTCAAGTGCCAGCAGGAACGGTCCCAGGCCCTCAACCGTTTCTTCGCCCGCCGCATCCTGACCGACAAGATCGAGGCCATGGTCCTCGGCCGGC
>JAWOHF010000121.1:0-3937 GCA_046496285.1 Candidatus Aminicenantota bacterium | reverse complement strand
CGTTCTGCTTCTCGACGAGGTCCTCCCCGGCCTTGCCCTTGACGGCGCGGCTGAAGAAAACTTTGAGCCCCGTATCGAGGGTGTTGATCTGGAGGGCGTACTCCGGCCCGAGGAGCTCCATGCTCAGCCGCAGGCCGGCCCCGACGTAACACCAGCTTGTCGTCGTCTCGACGATCAGGGTCTTGCCGTCCGTGTTCTTGTATTCGACGAGGGACCGGGCGAAGTCCTCGGCCGGCCGCTTGAGATAATCGGTCTTGCCGCCGCTTCCCCGGGCGAGGGCCGCGGCGTATCTCGGCTCCTGCCACTTGAGGCAGTTCGTGTAGGCCGAGACACTGACCGGTTTCAGGACGTCGCGGGAGGCCCCCGGCGGGGTCAGCATGAAGCGGGCCTCCTCGACCGAGTGGCACATCATGTCGTTGAGGACGCCTCCGCCCTGGAGGGTCCCTTCCCAGAACCAGGGCATGTGGGGGCCGCTGTGCTCTTCCGCCGCCCGGGCCAGATAGGGGGGACCGGACAGGGCCGCGCCCCGGGCCCAGACGATCTCCTTGCCCCGGACGACAGCCGGGGAGAAGACCTGGTTCTCGAGGTAGCCGTCGAGCAGACCGGCCTTGCGGACGAGCTCGAGCATCTTCTTGGCTTCCCGGACGTTCCGCCCGAGCGGCTTCTCGCACGAGACGCCGACGAGCTCGCCCTTGCCGGAAATCACGGCGTGGGCGATCTCCTCCATGACTTCCAGCCGGGTGTAGTTCGGCGAGCCGATCCAGATGGCGTCGACGGCCGGGTCGGCGACCATGTCGGTCAGGGTCTTGTGGATCTTCGGGGTCCCGACCTTCAGGCCTTTGGCCAGGGCGGCCGCCTCGCGGGCGCGCTTGCCGTCCGGGTCGACGATCCCGGCGACGTCCGCGTCACGGACGCCGACCCAGGAGCGGATGTGGAACCTGTTGATGAACCCTCCGCCGACGAAGCCGACACCCAGAGCCCGTTTTTTGCTTCTCATCGTCTCGACCTCCACTTTCTCAGGCCGGCGTTTCGCCGGCCGAAGACTTATTTTCCCGGAAGAAGGCCAGGAAAATGACCAGGCAAAGCAGGGTCAGGGCCGCAGGGACCAGGAACGTCCCGCGCCAGTTGATGACCCTGACGGCTTCGCCGGCCGCGTCCAGCGTCTCCTTGGTGAACAGGTTCTGGACCCAGCCGCTGAACAGGCTGCCGATGAAGTTGCCGAAGCCGAGGATAATGATGGCGATCAGGCTCTGCGCCGAATGGCGGATGTCCTTGGGCGCGATGTTGTCGACATAGATGAACGCCGCGGTGAAGAAAAAGACATAGCAGAAGCCGTGAAGGGACAGAGAGGCGATGACCAGCCAGGAGGGCTCGCCGATGACGAAGATGATGTAGCGGATGGGCCAGGCCAGAATGCCCAGGGTCAGCGTCCGGCGCATGCCGAATTTCTTGAGGGCCCAGGACAGCATGAAGGCCATGACGAAGATCTCCGCGATCTGGGCGATGGTCATGACCGCCGAGATGTGCTTCTGGCTGACACCGATCGCCGGCGAGGTCAGGAACGGCGAGGTCAAGACGTAGTAGAACTGGAGCTCGGTGGCCACGATGAAAGAGATGAGGGCGAAGACCAGAAAATTCTTGTCCTTGAACATCTTCAGCGCTTCGAGGAAGGCCCAGGGCTTAGCGCCTTCCTTCTGAGGCGGCGTGTGGGGCAGCCCGAAGGAAAGGAAGCCCATGAGAAGCGAGAAAACGCCCGCCAGGAGGAGGGTGTCTCCTTTCATGGCGATGCCCTCCGGGGACCGGGCCAAGGTCCGCCAGCCGAACAGCGCCCAGCCGGCCGCGATCCAGCCGATCGTCCCCCAGACCCGGATCGAGCCGAACTCTTTCTCGGAGCTTCTGAGGTTGACGAAGGCCATGGAGTTGGTCAGGGCCAGGGTCGGGGCGTAAACGAGGCAATATAGCAGCATCAGCCACATCATCGGGGTGAAGGACGTGACGTTGGCGATCAGGATGAGGATGACGCCGCCGGCGAGCTGGAGACCGGCGATGACCTTCTGGGTCGGGAACCAGCGGTCGGCGAACTGGCCGCCGATGAAGGGCGAGATGATCGTGGCCAGCGGCAGCAGGCTGAAGATGATGCCGAGCTGAACGCCTGAGAACCCGAGGTTGTTCTGGAGATACGCCGACAGGACGGGAGCCCAGGAGCCCCAGATGGCGTACTGGAGAAACATCATGACGCCGAGGCGGAATTTGACGCTCATGGCACCTCCTTCGGGGAACTACATACCCCAAGTCTTCGAGGATTGTCAATGGAAGACCCGGGGCCGGCCGCAGGTCGTCCGATGCGTTGACCGTCGGGGGGGAGGTCTGTTATGCTGGACGCGCGAACGGACGTCGGGATCGAAGCCCCGTCGGGGACTCAAGCCATGAAGAACAGACGCCGGGATATCCGGATCACGGAGGAGAACAAGGTCCTCCTGACCGTCCCGGCGGGCCGGGGCCCTGAACGGGCCGGGCCGGTATTCTATTCGTTCACCCGCGACATTTCCGCGGGAGGGGCCCGGATCCTGACCGGGGCCCGGCTCGAACCCGGCGGCCGGGTCAGGCTGGAGATCGCTTTGTCGGGTTCCCGGAGAACGATCCGCACGGCCGCGGACGTCCGCTGGGTCAGGGAGGTCTACGAAAAAGAGGTTTTCGAGGCAGGCCTCGTGTTCGTCAACCTCGATCCCGAATCGGAGATCGCCCTGATCGACCACGTCTACGGCCGGGCCCGGGGGAAGAAGGCCACCCGGACGCGCCCCCCCGCCGAACCGGACAGCGGTCCAGGAGGGAACCCGGATCCATGAGAAAAATGCCAGGCTCCTTTCGGCTGGTGCCCTTGCTGGCCGCTCTATGGGCTCTTTCGGCGGCAGTCCCGGCCTCGGCCAAAGATTACTATTTCCCCGAAGTCAGGATCGCGATCTCCGTCGAACGCGACGGAACGTTCCTCGTGGACGAACACCGGACTTTCGAATTCGAGGGGGACTTTTCCTTCGCCTTCCTCACGGTGCCCCTGCGAACCGAGCGCCGGGGATACCGGACCGAGGTGTCGATATCCGGTTTCGAGGTCCGCGACGAGCGTGGGAACGCCCTGAGGACCGAGACGGGGATCGAGTCCGGCCGCTTCAGGGCCAGATGGTACTATTCCGCCCGCAACGAACGGCGCACCTTCCATATCCGCTACCGGGTGCACGGCGGCATCACCAGCTATCCCGATGTTTCGGAGCTCTATTGGCAGGCGGTCGGCGACGAATGGGACAAGCCGGCCGGCGACGTCACGGTCACGGTCATCCTGCCCGAACCGGTCGAAAAGCCCGGGGATCTCCTCGTCTGGGGCCACGGTCCCCTGGCCGGCCGTTCGGAGATCGTCGACGGGCGGACGTCCCGCTTCTCGTCCCCACACCTGGCCTCCCGTCAATCCTTCGAGGTCCGGGTCGTCTGGCCGGCGGGCCTGGTCAGCGGAGTTCCCTCCGACCGGAACAGCCTTGAATCCATCAAGAACGAGGAGGCGGGGTTCGTCCGCGAGACCGTCGAGCGGGCCCGCCGGGCCGGCGAAGAGGCCGGGGTCCGCCGGCGGAGGGCGGAGACGAACCGGGCGCGGCTCTTAAAAGCCGCGGGGGCCTGGGGCCTCTGGCAGGTCGCGGGCCCGCTCCTCTGGCTCCTCTTCTTTTTCCGGACCTGGTCCTCGGTCGGCAAGGACCATCGTTTCGAAGGACTCCCCGAATACGTGCGTGAGCTCCCTTCAGATCTGCCTCCCGCCCTCGTCCAGACGCTGATGCGGGAGGGTCGGACCGTAACCCCGGCGGCCTTTACGGCCACCCTGTTCGATCTGGCCCGGAAGGGCTTCTTGACCCTCGAGGATCGAAGCCTCCAGAAAAAGACGATCTTCGGCTCCAAG
>JAWOHF010000066.1:0-6086 GCA_046496285.1 Candidatus Aminicenantota bacterium | reverse complement strand
CAAAGTCGCCCAGGAAGACCTCGGCAAAGTCATCGGCAAGCAGGGCCGGACGGCCCGGGCCATCCGGATCATCCTCGGCGCGGCGGGGATGAAGCTCAAGAGGAGATTCAACCTGGAGATCATTGAAAAAGGCTGATCTCGTCCTCATCGGCAAGGTCGCGAGGAGCCAGGGCCGGGACGGATGTCTCAAGGTCAGGCTCTACGAGAAGGTCCCCTCCGGGTTTTCCAGGTCCAACGTGTATCTCCGAGGGAACCGCGGTTTCGAGGGCTTCGAGGTCGAATCCCTCGTCTTGGACCGGAACTCGCATTTCCTGAAGCTTCGCGGAGTCGATACTCTGGCCCGGGCGGACGCCCTGGCCGGGCTTGAGCTGTACGTCGAGGAAAGCCTCTTCCCGCCCCTCGAAAAAGGCCGATTCTATCTTTTTCAGCTGGTCGGGTGCCGGGTCGTCAAGAGGGACGGCTCCGAAGTCGGGACGGTGTCCCGGATCCTCCCGGCCGGGGGCTCGAACCTGCTGGTCGTGGCCCGGGAAGCCGGGGAGGTTTACGTCCCTTTCACGGAGGCCATCTGCGTCGAGGTCGACCGGGAGGCAAGGGCCATCGTCATCGACCCTCCGGATGGCCTGTTGGAGTTGAATGAGATTTGATATAATCACGATCTTCCCCGAGATGTTCGCCGGGGTCTTTTCGGCGGGCATCGTCAGGAAGGCCCTCGACAAGGGGCGCGTCGAGATCGCCGTGCACGACCTGAGGGACTACACCCGGGACAAGCACCGGCAGGTCGACGATCGCCCCTTCGGGGGACAGGAAGGAATGGTCATGAAGCCCGAGCCGATCTTTCGAGCCGTGGAGGCCGTCCGGGAGGACGGGGACTCACGGGTCTACCTGCTCTCGCCCCAGGGCTCGCGCTTCGATTCCGCGGCCGCCGAGGAGATGGCCTCGCACCGCCAGGTCGTTCTCATCTGCGGCCGCTACGAGGGGGTCGACGAACGGGTCTCCGAGCACCTCGTCGACGGCGAGATCTCGATCGGCGACTACGTCCTTTCGGGGGGCGAGCCGGCGGCCGTGGTCGTCGTGGACGCGGTCTCGAGGTTCGTCCCGGGCGTCGTGGGCAAGGCGGGGTCCGTGCGGAACGATTCCTTCGCCGACAGCCTCCTGGACTTCCCCCAGTACACGAGGCCGAGGGAATTCCGGGGCTTGAAGGTCCCCCAGGTCCTGTTCTCGGGGGACCACCGGAAGATCGCGCGCTGGCGGCGGAAAAAGGCCCTCGAAAAAACGGTCCGGGCGCGGCCTGACCTTTTGGAAGGCAGAGCGAACGCATCAGAAGACGAGGATCTTCTTGAGGAAATACGGAACGAAAGGAAGGATCAATGAGCCTGGTCAATGTGGTTGAGGATAGACAGATGAGAAAGGACCTCGATCCTTTCAACGTGGGCGACACCGTCAAGGTCCACGTCATCATCCGGGAAGGGGAGAAGGAGCGCATCCAGATCTTCCGCGGCGACGTCATCGGCAAGCGGGGAGCCGGGATGAAGGCCTCGTTCACCGTCCGCAAGGTGTCCTTCGGGATCGGCGTCGAGCGCGTCTTCCCCATGCATTCCAAGATGCTCCGCAAGATCGAAGTCGTCCGCAAGGCCAAGGTCCGCCGGGCCAAGCTCTACTACCTCCGCGACCTCAAGGGCAAGAAGGCCCGGCTCAAAGAGGACCGGGGCTAACCCGCACCCGGCACGCCGTGGCCAGCTTCAGGATCGAAAAAGGGCTCCTGAGGGAAGGCTGGCGGACGATCGCCGGGGTCGATGAGGTCGGCCGGGGGGCCCTGTTCGGCCCGGTGGTGGCCGCGGCCGTCGTCCTCCCCCCTGAGTGGCTGGTCAAACGGCCGCCCGCCCCCGTCCGCGACATCGACGATTCCAAGCTTCTGACCCCGACAAAACGGATGGAGCTCGCGGCTTTCCTGACCCGGGAAGCCTTCGGCCTGGGGATCGGGATGGCCTCGGCGGCGGAGATCGACGAGATGAACATCTTCCGGGCGACGCACCTGGCCATGCGCCGGGCCCTCGAGCGCCTGTCGCTTTCTCCGGACGTCCTCCTGGTTGACGGCTTCCCGATAAAAGATGTACAGTACCGGCAGGTGGGTGTGCCGGGGGGAGACCGGAAGAGCCGGTCGATCGCCGCGGCCTCCATCGTGGCCAAGGTCTTTCGCGACGACCTCATGACGACCTTGAACGTCGTTTACGGAGGATACGGGTTGGAGAGGAACAAGGGCTACGGGACCAGCGAGCATTTCCGATGCCTGAGGGAGAAGGGGCCGACGCGCCTCCACCGGAAGTCCTTCAAATGGGAATGAGGCCAGGCCGTCCATGAGCCCCCGCATCAACCGGCCCCGGATCCTCGAGTCGGCCGAAAAGCACGTCAAAGCCGGCAAGATCAAGGAAGCCATCGCCGAATACGAGAAGCTGGTCGCCGCCGACCCCCAGGACATCAGCACCCTCAACGTCATCGCCGACCTTCACACCCAGCTCGATCAGACCGGCGACGCTGTCCGTTATTTCCTCCGGCTGGCGGAGGAATACGAGCGGCGGGGTCTCCTGTCTCAGGCCCTGGCCATCTATAAGAAGATCCACAGGATCGGCCCCGAGCTCAGCGAGCACGCTCTCAAGCTCGCCGACATGCTGGGCCAGCAGGGGTACCTGGCCGAGTCCAAAGAGGTGTCGGCCGGCGTCGCCCGCCGGTTCCTCGGGGAGGGCAAGGCGACGGAAGCCATCGGGATCTACGAGAAGGTCATCCGCTTGGACCGCGAGGACCTCGAGGTCCGCAAGGCCCTGGCGGACATCTACAAGGACCAGGGGTTCCTCGATGCCGCCCTTCAGCAGCTCAACGAGATCGCCGAGATCCGGATGAGTCAGGGCCGGCTCGAAAGCGCGGAGGAGGTCCTGACGGAGGTCTTGGCCTTGAAGCCCGGCGACCCCAGGAGCCTTGCCAATACCGTCGAGCTCTTCAAGCGCCAGGGGCGGAACGAGAAGGCCGTCGAGCTCCTGGAGGACCGCCTGAGGTCCGACCCCGACAACGTCCAACTCCTGAACATCCTCGGCAATGTCCTCTTCGAAGAAGGGGAGTTCAAGAAGGCCGAGGACCTGTTCGCGCGGATCGTCGCCGCCCACCCCTTGAACGTCAACGCCCGCGTCAAGCTGGGCCGGATCTTCATCGTCAAGGACAAGCTCGACCAGGCCTTCGAGCTCTTCGAGCCCCTGGTCAATAACCTGATCAAGAAGGGCCGCGAGGACAAGGCCGTCGGCCTGCTGAGCCTGATCCTCGAGGCCCAGAAGCCGCATCTTCCGACTCTCGAGCGGCTGGCCCAGATCTACCGGTCCGCCAACGAAACGAACAAGCTCGAGGCCGTCACCCGGGCCATGCTCGACGAGTTCCGCAAACAAGGCGCCCGGGACAGGATGCTGGCCGCCCTCGGCGAGCTCCGGCAGCTTCGTCCCGATGACGCCGAGGCCGCCGAGGAATTGCGCCACCTCAAAAAGGACATGGGAATTCCTGAGGAGGAGGTCGCGGGAGAAAGCCCGAACCTGCCCGAGGCGGACCGGGAGATCATCCGGGAAACCCTGGGCCAGGCCGACTTCTACATCCAGCAGGGCCTGGTCCGCAACGCCCGCCGGATCCTCGAGAACCTCCTGTTCAAGTATCCCGAGGAAACGCGGATCAGGAACAAGATCGGGGTCCTCGACGAGATCAAGACCAACATCGACGAGGAAGAGCTCCGGCGGCGGGTCGAAAAGACCAGCGCCCTCGATTCCCGGATCAAGGAGAAGAGCGCCGAACGGAAATCCGTGGAGAAACACAGGGAATACGGCCCGTTCTCGAGCGACGTCGTCGAGGGCGAGAAGGTCAGCACCGCCGAGATCTTCGGCGAGACGGACATCGTCCCCTTCGCCGGCGCCGGGCCCGGGGAGAGGACCTATTACGAGCTCAGGGACCAGGCCGGGGCGGAGCTGCGCATGCTGAGGACGGTCTATCTCCAGCAGTCCCAGGGCGAGGAGGCCTCGCTCGAAAGGGAGCTTTCGGGGATCGTCTCGGATTTCCGGAGAGACCTTAAGACCAAGGTCAAGGCCGACGACTCGGCGACGTTCTACCAGCTCGGAGTGGCCTTCTTGGGCCAGGGGCTTTACCGGGAGGCCACCGAGGAGTTCTCGAAGGCGGCCAAGGACAGCCGGTACGCGATCGAGTCCGCCAGCCTCATCAGCCTCTGCCTCCGGCATCAACGGGATTTCGAGGAAGCCGAGAAGTGGCTGAGAAAGGCCCTGGAGCTAACAGAGGAAGGCAGCGACCAACACTACGCCCTGGAGTTCGAGCTGGCCGAGCTCTGGGAACAGGCCGAGGCCCGCGACAAGGCCGTGACCCTCTACCGGGAGATCCGCGATTGGAACCCGGGCTACCGGAACATCTCCGACAAGCTCAAGTCCCTTGGGGTCAGACCTCAGGATATCTAGATTTATCAGTTAGTTAGATAAAAAATCGGGCCCCGGCAACAGCTTTGCCCGCATGTTTCGGGGCCCAAAAACGATGAACGTCAGTCGATGATCTTGCCGGAGATGATCAGGATCAGGCCCTTGTCGCCGCCGTCGAGCTTGGACACTCCGACGACGGTCCGCTCGCCGGACTTGATGTTGAGCGTGCTTTCGATGAGGGTCATGACATTGGTGATTGGCTTGCCCTGGGAGCTGCCGAGCCGTTCGACCTTCCTCAACCGGACCTGGGTCTTGACGACCGGGGCCTTGGTGTCGCCGCTGACCTCCGGCCGGAGGGCGAACTCGAACTCGGCCTTGGGGCCCATGACGACCTCGGCGTTCTCCTTGTTGACCACCCGGACCATGGAGCTGTCGAGCAGGGTATAGCTCTTGTAGCGAAGCAGTCCGCGCAGCTCCCTGATGAGCGGGTCGTTCTGAATGGGGTCGGCGCTTTCCGCCTCCGTTTCCGAGCCCAGGATGAGCTGGACCGTGAAGAGCAGGTCGGCCGGCTTGACGTCGACTTCCCGGAGGACCTGCTTGACCTTATCGATGTTCTCTGCGGTTGCCGACAGGGTCAGGATCTTGTAGCTCGAATCCATGTTGACCCGCTCGTACCGTCCATCCAGGTAGGTCGTGATCAACTGGAGGACATCCTTCCCCGACACGTATTTCAGCCGGATCAGCTCTTTCTTGACCTCCGGCTGCCCCTGACCTTCTTTCGATTGGGCGGCGTTCTCTCCGGCCATGGCGGCCACGGCCAGGGCCAATGAGAACACGCAGGCGAGAAACAAAGCCAGTCCCTTTTTCATTCTCGATCTCCTTTCCATTCGAAATTCCTGTTGAAGAACCAGACGACCTGGAGCCCAGTCTCCTGCGAAACGAGGGTGACCGAAACGACATCCTGGGCGGCGGAATCCGGGTCCGCCGCGATCCCAAGCTCACCGGCCCCGGGGGCCGATGCTACCAGCCCCGGCCGGAAGCTGGTGTCCTTATGAATAAGCATCACCGCGGCCAGGACGAGCGCCGCCGCCGCCCCCGAAGCCACGGCCCAGCGTGCCCGGGGAACACTCTTGAAACGGCCCGCTAGCTCTTTTCTTCTCTCCGTCGCTTCGCCCGAGACCCGGGCCATCAAGGCCCGCCATTCGCCCTCGCTCCAATCCGGCGGGATCTCAGCCCCGGCCGCCGCCTTGACCTGCGCCAAGGCCCTCCGGTACTCCTCGAGCTCCCTCCGGCAGGCGGGGCACGAGTCCAGGTGGGCGCCCACCGCCCTCCTCCGCCGCTCCGAGAGGTCGCCTCCTGCGTAGAGAGCCATAAGTTTTTTCGCTTTCGAACAGCTCATCGCACTTCCTCCAGATGGGGGTGCCGGGCCCGAATGGCGTCCCGTATTTTGCGCCGCGCTTTGGACAGGTTGACCCTCACCGAAACGCTCGAGCACCGAAGCGCCCGGGCCGTCTCGCGGATGTCGAGCTCCTCGATGTCCCGCAGGACGAAGACCTCCCGTTCCCTTGGAGTGAGGGCTGAGAGGCAATCCATGAGGTCCGCCCGGATCTCTTGCCCCTCCCGCCCCGCTTCCGGGCC
>JAWOHF010000019.1:0-11290 GCA_046496285.1 Candidatus Aminicenantota bacterium | reverse complement strand
GCCTCCTTCTGGTGCAATTGTACTTTTGGCCCATAAAATTATTTGCTCTGCAGTTTTCAAAGCCTCTTGCACATCTGACTCGACAGCGTCCTTCTCATTGTTGAGATTCATAAACAACCTCCCCGGTTTTTTGGGCTTCCCTATAAATCAAGCCCGGGACATCCTTGAGCTCCTGCCATTTGCCGGACGGAACAACCAGAATATCCATTGGCATGAGGATTTCCCCTAAAGCCTCTCGGATTCGCACGCTCTCTTTTCGGGGATTTTCCACCTCATCACCGACGACTGATCCCATTATTCCCCTGGAGGAAACCTTTTAGAACCGATATTCGTCAACAAGGGTGAATCCATAAGGCAGGTTAGGTCCCATGAGAAGAAAGCAGAGAACAACGGAAACGAAGAGATCGTCGGCGAGCCCGATCGCCTTGGCCGTCGCTTTGACCCTGGCGGCCGTCGCGATCGGCGGCTTCCCCGCGGCGATGCCCGCCGCGCAGACGACCGCCAAGGAAGCCCTGGTCATTCCCCGGCTAACGGAAACCCCCAAGATCGACGGCACGCTCGACAACCCGGTCTGGGACGAGGCCCTCAAGATCGAGGATTTCGTCCAGCTGGCCCCAAAAGAGAACGGCGTCCCGACCGAGAAGACCGTCGCCTATCTGGGATACGACGAAAAGTACCTCTACGTGGCCTTCCGGGCCTACGACTCCCAAGTTTCCAAGCTCCGCTGCTCCGTCACCAACCGCGACGGCTGCATGGAGGACGACTGGGTCTTCATCATGCTCGACACCTTCAACGAGAAGCGCCGGGCTTTCTCCTTCCTCCTCAACCCCATCGGCGTCCAGATGGACATGATGCGCATCGAGGAGGGCGGCAACGACAACATGGACGACAGCTGGGACACGGTCTTCTTCTCCGACGGCAAGGTCGACGCCGAGGGCTACACCGTCGAGATGGCCATCCCCTTCAAAAGCCTGCGCTTCCCCCCGGGGGGCGTCCAGACCTGGAACATCGTCCTCGGCCGGAACCTGCCCCGCACGGGCGAGATCATCATGCACCCCCAGTTCTCCCGCGACATCCCTGGCCTGCTTTCCAACGGCCGGACCTTCACCATTCAGGGCGACCTGGAGCGGAGCCGCAACATCGAGGCCATGCCCTTCGTGACCTCACTCCAGAGGGAAGGGGAGAAGATCAAATTCGAGCCCGGCGCCAATCTCAAGCTGGGATTGAGCTCCAACACGACCCTCGACCTGACGGTCAACCCCGACTTCAGCCAGGTCGAAGCCGACGAGCCCCGGATCGACTACAACCTCCGCTACGCCCTGCGATACTCCGAGAAAAGGCCGTTCTTCCTCGAGGGCATGGAGATCTTCAATTCGCCCGAGATCGAGACGGTCTACACCCGGCAGATCAGCGACCCCATCTTCGGGGCCAAGGCGTCCGGAAAGACCGGCCGCTTCACCTACGGTCTGCTCTCGGCCTACGACATGCACCCGGCCGAAAGCCTTTGGGAGATCCCCAGCGGCACGGGGGGCGCGGGCACGAAGGCCTTCTCCAACGTCTTCCGGACCAAGGCCGACGTCGGCACCGGTTCCTATGTCGGCTTCACGCTGACCGACAAGGAGTTCGGCAGCGGGTCCTGGAACCGCCTCGGCGGACTCGACGGCCAGCTCCGTTTCAAGGACCGGGTCTTTTTCAGCTTCCAGGCCCTGGCCTCCTCCTCCAGCTACGAGGGGGACAGGTCCGCTCTGGCCCCGGGCCTCTACGGCGAGCTCTACTACACGACGAAGCACTGGACCCTCGGCGGCTTCTACAAGGCCATCCACCCCGAGTTCCAGGCCTCCCTGGGCTTTGTCAACCGGACCGATTACACGTCGGCCGGGGGCTTCGCCTCCTATCGCCTCTACACCGACAAGAAGTACCTCAACCAGATCCAATTCAGGCTCCAGGCGGGGAAGCGCGACGGTTATGCCGACAGCACGACCCAGGACACCTGGTTCCGCGGCAGCGTCCAATTCCGCCTGACCGAGTTCAACCAGATCTTCGTTAACTACGCGAACGAGATGGAACGGTTCGCCGATGTCGAGTTCAAGAAGCAGAGCGTTTCCGTCCAATCCCAGATCATGTTCATCAGCTGGATGCCCTTCGGCCTTTTCTTCGAGACCGGGGACAGCATCAACTACGACCCCGACGACGCCTTCCTCGGCACCAGCAACACCTACGGACTGTTCGTCAATCTCAAGCCCAGCAAACGGCTCCAGCTCGGCGCCGATTTCAGCAAGCAGACCTTCTGGCGCACGGCCGGAGGCGAGAGGCTCTGGGATTACAACGTCGTCCGGCAGAAGACGACCTACCAGGTCAGCAAGACCCTGTCCTTCAGGGCCATCGTCGACTACAATTTCTTCTACGACCGGGCTTTCGGCAGCCTCCTCGCGAGCTGGGTCCTGCGGCCGGGGACGGTCTTCTTCCTCGGCGTCGATAACAACTATCTGCGGGACGAGTTCGGCAGCCTCATTCACGAAAACTACAGCGTCTTCATCAAGTTCTCGTACTGGCTTCGGACCTGAGCCCTCCCGTCGGGCTCCGGGCGAAGGCGGGGACATGTCCCGAAGGTACGTGTCCCCTTGACTTTCCCCCGAATGGGGCGCCCGATTCCGGCCCCTGGTTTGACCGGGCCGGGGCGCGCCGTTAGAATAGCCGGGTGAGCCTCGACTTCCTGTTCCGCACCGGCGAGTTCCGGGACCTCGTCCGGGCCGTCGCCGCCGGCGAACGGCCGCTCTCGGTCCACGGCGTCATCGACCCGGCCCGGGCCTACGTCCTGACCTGCCTGACCCGCGAGGTCCGCCGGCCGGTCGTCTTCATCCGGCCCGCCTCGGCCCCCCTGGCGGCGCTCGAGGAGGAGTGCCGGTTCTTCGTCTCTCGTCTCGCGCCCGCCCTGCGCCCGGCCGTCCTGCCGCCGCTCGCCGACAACCCCTACTTCGAGGTCCCGCCCGCCCTCGACGCCCTGTCCTCGAGGATGAGGCTGTTCCGGTCGCTGCTGGGCACCCCCCCATCCATCGTCATCACCGCGCTGGCCGGCCTCCTCAAGCCCGTCCCCATCCGCGAGGACCTGGCCGGGCTTTTCCTGACGCTCGAGACCGGTGCGACGATCGAACACGGGGCCCTGCTCGAGACCCTGACCCGATACGGCTACACCCATGAGGACCTGATCGCTTCGCCCGGCGAGTACGCCTGGCGGGGAGGCATCGTCGACGTCTTCGCCCCGGGCGAGGCCAACCCGTTCCGCGTCGAGCTCGACGGGGCCGCCGTGGCCTCCCTGCGCGAGTTCGACATCTCCACCCAGCGGTCCCTCAAGAGGGTCGACCGGCTGACCGTGCCTTCTCTCCGCGAATTTCCGGCGACCCCCGACTTCCTGCAGACCTGGGAATCGTCCGCCCGGAAACGGGGCCGGGGCGCCGTCCGCGACCTCGACGCCAAAGTCGCGGCCTTGCGGCGGGGCGAATTCGGCCCCTCCTTTCCGGCCCTGGCCCTGGCGGCCAAGGATCGGTTCGTCCCCCTTACGGACTACCTTCAGGGGGCGCTCTTCATCATCGACCGCCCCGAGGCCGTCGAGAAGGAATGGGGAGAAAACCTCGAGGAGCTCCAGGGCCATTTCGCCGACATCCTCGCGGACCGGGCCTTCGCCCTGCCTCCGGAGGAGATCTTCCCGGCCCGGATCTGGGACCGCATCCGCAAGGAGGCCGTGCGCTTCGAAGAGCTGGCCGCTCCCAAGCCCGGCAAGACGTTCTCCTTCTCCTTCCAGTCCGTCCCGCGCTTCGAGAATCGCATCCCCTTCTTCCTCCAGTACGTCAAGAAGCTCCAGGACGAGCGGGACCTCTGCTACATCTACCTGTCGAATCCGGGCACGCGGCACCGGCTGGCCAGCCTTTTGCGGGAGAGCGAGGTCCCCGTTCTCGAGACCGATTCGCCCTTGGACGTTCCCGCCCGTTCCGAGGTCGCTCTCCTTCTCGGCCCCTTGGCCGGCGGCTTCGCCTACCCGAAGCAAAAGCTCAATTTCTTCTCGGAGAAGGACGTGTTCACGGAGGAAAAGGTCCTTGTCAGCCGGGCCACCCGGCGGCCGTTCTTCTCCCAGTTCCAGGACCTGCGGGCCGGCGACCACGTCGTCCACGTCGACTACGGCATCGGCGTTTTCCGGGGCCTCCAGCGACTCGAGGTCGACGGCCGCGGGCGCGAGTTCATCGAGCTCCACTATCGGGAAGGCGACAAGCTGCTCGTGCCGGTCGAGGACCTGAACCTCGTCCAGAAATTCTCCGGGGCCGGCCCCGAGCCCCCCGCCTTGGACAAGCTGGGCACGAACACCTGGGACAAGACCAAGTCCCGGGCCCGGAAGGCCGTCGAGGCCGTGGCCAGGGAGCTCGTCGAGCTCTACGCCCAGCGGCGGACCCTCCGGGGATTCTCCTTTACGTCGGGCGGGGACTGGGAGCGGGAGTTCGAGAAGATCTTCGAATTCGAGGAGACCGAGGACCAGTTGCGGTCCATCCGGGAGATCCGGGCGAGCATGGAATCGGAGGCCCCGATGGACCGGCTCCTCTGCGGGGACGTCGGGTACGGGAAGACCGAGGTGGCCATGCGGGCCGCCTTCAAGGCCGTCATGGACGGCAAGCAGGTCGCCGTCCTCTGCCCCACGACCGTCCTGGCCAGCCAGCACCTCAAGACCTTCCGCGACCGGATGGTGCTCTTCCCGGTCCGCGTCGAGGCCCTGACGCGGCTCCAACCCCCGGGGGAGAGAAAAGCCCTCATCAAGGCCGTCCGGGAGGGATTCGTCGACGTCGTCATCGGCACGCACCGCCTGCTCTCCCGAGACGTGGCCTTCAAGGACCTCGGGCTGCTCGTCGTCGACGAGGAGCAGCGCTTCGGCGTCGGGCACAAAGAGAGGATCAAACAGCTCAAGTCGACGATCGACGTCCTGACGCTGACGGCGACCCCCATCCCGCGGACGCTCAACATGTCGCTTTCGGGGCTGCGGGACATCAGCCTCATCGAAACCCCGCCGCGCGACCGCCTGGCCGTTCACACGGTCGTCACCCCGTTCAACGCCCGGCTCATCGCCGCGGCCGTGCGGCAGGAGCTCGGCCGGGGCGGCCAGGTCTACTTCATCCACAACCGGATCGAGGATATCGACTCGGTCGCCGAGCTCGTCACCCGGCTCGTCCCGAAAGCCCGGGTCGTCACCGTCCACGGCCGGCTGACCGGTCCGGCCCTCGAGAAGAAGATGTTGGACTTCATCGCCCACAAGTTCGACGTCCTGGTCTCGACGACCATCATCGAGAACGGCATCGACATCCCGCTCGTCAACACCCTCATCGTGGACCGGGCCGACCTCTACGGGCTGGCCCAGCTCTACCAGCTCCGAGGGCGGGTCGGCCGGTCGTCCCGTCAGGCCTACGCCTATTTCCTGGTACCGCCCCATATGGAGCTGACGCCCCTGGCCAGAGAACGCCTCAAGGCCCTCAAGGAGTTCAGCGAGCTCGGCTCGGGCTTCCGTCTGGCCGCCAAGGACCTGGAGATCCGGGGGGCCGGGAACCTCCTCGGGCACAAGCAGCACGGCTCCATGGAGGCCGTCGGGTTCGAATACTACATGCAGCTGCTCGACCAGGCCGTCGGCGAGCTCAAGGGCGAGCCCGTGGAGGAGGAGAACCCGGAGATCAACCTCAAGGTCGACATCCGGGTCCCCGAGGACTATCTGCCGCAGGTCAATCTCCGGCTCAACCTCTACAAGAGGCTGGCTTCGGTGGAGGACCTGGGGGAGATCGACAAGGCTCGCGACGAGGTCCAAGACCGGTACGGGCCCCTGCCGGAGACCGTCGAGAACCTCCTGCGCTACGGCGCGCTCAAGCACCTGGCCCGGAGGCTGCGCATCCGGAGAATCGACCGGGCCGAACGCCGGGTGGTGTTCACGTTCCATCCCAAGACGCCCGTCGACTGGTCCCGCGTCCCGCCCCTTCTCAAGAGGCACTCCGGGTCGCTCACGCCCCAGGGGATCATGTCCCTGTCGATCCGCGCGGATTCCGAAAGGCAGCTCCTCGATGAAACGGTCCGGGTCTTGATGGAGTTGTCCCAATAGACTATAATATTCGGGATAATAAACTGATATTAAAAAAGATGTGCGGCATCCCGAGACTCCTGCCCAAGGTTCTTCCCGTGCTGGCCGCCGTCTGCCTTTCGGTTGTCGCGTGCGGCCGGGGCGCCGATCAGGGCGCGGCCTCCCCGGGCCGGCTCGACAGAGGGCCCGTCCTGATCGTCGAAGGCCACGAGTTCTCGAACTCCGATTTCCGGGCCTATCTCGAGTCCGCGGGAGGGAAGGACGCCGCGGGCCTGCCGGACGAATCCCTGAGCCGGCTCTTCGACCGGTTCGTCGACGAGAGGATCCTCCTCGGAGCGGCCCGTGAGCGGAACATCTCCCTGAGCGAGGACGAGAAGCGGGAGTACCTGGCCCGGCTGGCCACGGACTCCTTGACCGGGGAAGGCGAAGGCATGCTGCCGGAGGCCCCGCCCGACCGTCTTTACGAGAGGCTCCTTGTGGAGAAATACACCTATCAGATCATTCGGGACGTCCAGGTCGAGCCGGCCGAGATCCAGGATCATTACGACAGGAACAAGAAGAATTTCCTTTTGCCCGAGCGGGCCCGGGTCAGCCAGATCCTCGTGGACACGGAGGAGAAGGCCGTGTCCGTTCTCCGCAGACTGGACAGGACCGGAGAGGCCGAATTCCGGAAGATCGCCCGCGAGGAATCGGCCGGGCCCGAGGCCTCCCGCAACGGCGTCATGGGCGTCTTCAAGCCGGGGGACCTGCCGGCCGACATGGAACGGGTCATCTTCTCCCTCAGCGAGGGGCGGACCAGCCAGGTCGTCGAATCCGCTTACGGCTACCACATTTTCCGGCTGGACAAGAAGTTCCCTCCGGCCCTGTGGTCCGTGAGCGAAGCCGCCCCGGCCATCCGCAGCCGCCTTCTGGCCCAGAAGATCCTGGACGCGGTGGCGCTGCATCTCGAAGGGCTCAAGGACACTCTGACGTGGGAGGCCCGGCCCGAAAATCTATTCTTCAGCTACCTGAGGTCGAACGGATGAAAAAGATCCCTGCGCTTTTGGTCATCTTCGGCGCCCTCGCGGCGGCCGTCCCCTTCAGCGGCCAGGAGGTCGTCGAGGAGATCGTGGCCGTCGTCAACGACGACATCATCACCCTGTCCGAGTACCGGGAGCAGTACCAGCTCGCCGTCGCCCAGCTGCGGTCCATGAAGCTGTCCGCGGAGGAGTCTGACAAGCAGCTCGAGCTGTTAAAAGGCCAGCTGCTCGAGGCCATGGTCACCGACATGCTCATCCTCCAGAAGGCCAAAGAGATGAACATCAGCGTGGCCGATCAGCTCCGGGCCACGCTCGACAAGATCAAGGCCGACAACAACATGGCCTCGGACGACGACCTGAGACGGGCCGTCGAGCAGCAGGGCCTGCCCTACGACGTCTGGCTCAAGGAATATGAAGAGACGATCCTCAAGCAGGCCGTCATGTACTCGGAGGTCGAGCGGTCGATCACCCTCGACGACGCCGAGATCGTCCAGTACTACCGGGAGAACCCCAAGGAATTCACCGTCCCCACGGAGTACAAGATCCAGGCCATTTATCTCAACACGGAGACCCACGGTGCCGAGGAGCTGAAGGAGCTGGAGGACAGGATCGGCGAGCGCCTCAAGGGGGGCGCGGCTTTCGCCGAGGTCGCCGCCGAGCTCTCCGATCCCCCGATGAACGAAGCCAAAGGGGACCTGGGCACCTTCAAGCAGGGCGAGCTCGACGAGACGCTCGAGGAGGCCGTGGCCAAGCTGAAGGCCGGGGAGACGAGCCCTTGGACCCTATCCCGCGGCGGGTGGTGGCTCCTTCAGCTCGAAGAGAGGAAGGAAAGCCGCCTGATGACCTTCGAGGAATCCAGGAAAAGCGTCGAGGAGATGCTCTACAACCGGTTACGGGCGGAGAAGGGGGACGAGTACATCAAGACGCTCCGGAAAAAAAGCTACGTCAAGATACTCCGGCCCGATCCCCTCGACCGCTAGGGTTCGATGACCAGGACCGCGGCCGCCAGGGCCGTCGTCCACAGCCCCGCTTCCCCCGTCGCCGTCTGGGACAGGCTTCGGGTTTTAAGCGAGATCCCGTTCGAGAAGCGATAGGACCGGCGGGCCGCGGCCGGCTCGCTCAGGCGCTCACCCATCTTGGTGGCCAGCATCTCCGCGGCCAGATACTCCGTGTAAAGGCCGGCCTCCTTCTCCAACTGCCCGAAGCCCTCGTGCTCGGCCAGGTAGCCGTAGGCGGAGGGGTCTTCGGGCGTGGCCATTCCGATCGAGGCCGAGATCAGGCGGTGCGGCTCGTCGGTGGCGTTTTCGCTCAGGACAACGAACACGACTTGCCCCGGATGGAGCAGCTTGAGACCGGCCTCGCGGGTCACGAGGCGGGCGTGTGGCGGGAAGATGCTCGAGACCCGGACCAGGTTGAAAGGCGCGATGCCGGCTTCGCGCAGAGCGCGCTCGAAGCTGACCAGCTTCTCTTTATGCCGGCCCTGGCCCCGGGTCAGGAAGACCTTGGAGGGGACGAAAGCGTTCTTCACTTCTTGATCTCGACCGGCTCGGGCTCCTTGAAGTCGATCTCCCGGGCGACGTCGAAGACGCCGAGCAGGACCGGCTGCGAGCCCCGGGAGAGGGCAAAGAGCCGGACCTCGGTCGGTTTCCACTCCGGGTTCTCCCGGATGTTCTCGAGGTCCTTGCCATCGACCCCCAGGTTGCTCTTGAGGACGATGACCGGGCTGGTCTCACCGGGCGCGACGGCCTTGCCCCGGATCGCGGCCAGGAAGGCGTCGCCCAGGTTCTCCCGGTCGCCCTTGAAGTTGAAAACGGCGTTGAAATTTATGTAGTTCAGCGCCTTGGGCCCGACGTTCTTGACCCGGAAGGAGAGCTGGGGGACGAGGATCAGTCTCGGGGGCCAGGGCTGGTAGTACTTGGAGACCCATTTGGTCTCGAGGTCCAGCAGTTCGATGGAGTTCTTGAGCTCATCGGGCGTCATCGTCCGGCAGGCCGGCAGGATGGCCAGGGATGCGACGCCGACGACGACGGCGAAAAACGCGAATTTCTTCATGGGCAGCCTCCTCATAAACCGCTCCTAATATAGCGAACAACCGAGAGGCGGTCAATCGCAAGAAGGGGTCAAATCTCCACATATTAAATCTAGGCCCCTCCGGCATGTAGGGGGAGCGCAGGATCGGGTGACTATTTAATATGTGGAGATTTGACCCCCTCTAAGCTAGCGGACGAGGCGGGAGACGGGGACGACCTCGAGGCCGTAGGACTCGAAGAGCCGGAAGCTCGTTTTGAGGACCTCGAGCGTCTCCGGGAAAGGATGGCAGATGCCGACGGCCCGCCCGTTCTTCTTGGCCTTCTGGAAGAGCTCGAGGAGCCGGCCGCGGATCCGGCCGCGGTCCTCGTCGGCGTCCAGGAACACGTCGCGTTCCGCCGCGGGGACGCCCATCCTCCGGGCCTCGGCGTAGGCCACGGAACCCGTGATCGTCCGGCTGTCCACGAAGAACAGGCCGCGCTCCTTGATGGGCGCCAGGAGGGCTCTCATCGGGGCGCGCTCCGTGGTGAAGCGTGAGCCGGTGTGGTTGTTCACGCCGCGAGCGTGGGGAACGCGCGCGAGGCCGGCTTCGAACGAAAGCCGGATCTCGTCGTCCGCCATCGTCGACAGGATGGTGCCGTCCCCGTTCCCTTCGTATTCGTGGTTGTTGAGGGATTCGAGAGGGATGTGAAGGAGCACTTCGAGGCCGTTCTCGTGGGCGATGCGGGCCGTCTGCGAGGCCCATGTGCTGTAAGGGAGGACCGCCACGGTGACCGGCTGTCCCAGCCCGACGAGGACGTCCAGGGCCTCGAGGCTGTTGCCCAAGTCGTCGACGATGAGGGCCACCTGCCCCGGAGGCGCCTTCTTGGCGGCCAGGGCCGGTGTTTCGGCCGGCTCGGCCGGGAGGATGAAGGCGATGCCGCCCTCCTGCCCGCCGGCGGCCCTCACGCTCCAGAGGACCTCCGTGCGTTCAGGCCCGACGGCCTGTTTCCGGTGGAGGACGCGCACGGACTCGGCCGCGAGCGTTCTCTCGAGGGCCGTCTCGACGGCCTCGTATGCCCCGGCCGGCATCTCGACCTCGATAAAGGGCTGTCCTTCCGGCCCGGTCGTCATGAGGATGGATTCTTGCCCGACGCCGGCCCCGGCCAGGCCCGCCGCGAGGACATCAGTCAGCGGTTTTTCGTCCCCGCTCTCAACGGCGGCCGCCTTTTCCGGCTTCTTAAAAATGAAGGACGGCTCCCCCTTACGGGCGCTGATGAGATCCAGGAGCAGAGCGCAGCTCAGCGAAACGGCCACGAGGGCGGCGGCGACCAGGTAAAAGCTCGGCCACGGTTCGGGTCGCTTGAGGGCGGGTCTCCTGATCATCCGTCACAGCCCGGGGAAAAGAGGAAGGGTCTTTTCGAGGTAGGCCGTCTCGCTCCGGCTTTCGGCCGCGAGAGGGACGTCGGGCTTGATCCCCTGGCCCCACAGCGACCTGCCCGACGGCAGCGAAAAGACAGACGAGGTCAGGAGGACCAGGCTTTCATCCTCGAGGACGAAAGCATCGCGGTGGCCCGCCAGCCCGGGTGTCGGGAAGCCGACGACCTTGGCCTTCCGGAGCTCCTGGAGAACACCGGCAACGAGCTCGGCCGGCCCCATGGTCGCCGGGCTGACCCAGACGGCCAGGGGCGTTTTCGCGAGCGGGGCCTCGTCCGGGCACTCGACGTCCTGTTTGACGCCGCCCTTCTTCTCGTACCGGCCGACCACGGCGGCCTTGAGAAAGACGTTGACCAGCTCCCGGCCTTGTTCGAGGTCGCCCTCCCGGCAGTCCCGCAGGTCGAGGACGAGAGGCGTCTTTCCGCCCTTGAGGACGGGGACGACGTCCTTCCTTATGCCGGCCAGCAGCGAGGGCGAGAAATAGTGGATCCTCAGAACGGCGGGCCGGCCGGCTTGGCGGGAGAACGCGTAGGGCTTCGGGAAGAGGACGGCCGTGTCCAGGGCGATCTCGAGCGTGTTGCCGCCCCGGAGGACCTTGACCTCGACGGGCTCGCCGGCCTTCGACCGGAGAAGAAGGTCGGTCTCGACGAGGCTCATGCTCAACGTGCCGCGGCCGTCGATGGCGCTTACGAGGTCGCCGGGCCTGAGGTCCGCCTTTTCGGCCGGG
>JAWOHF010000004.1:0-2537 GCA_046496285.1 Candidatus Aminicenantota bacterium | reverse complement strand
CGCCTCGGCCAGGTCCTCGAACCGGCCGTTGGTGCACGAGCCGATGAACGCGGAATCGATCTTCGTGCCCGCGACGTCTCGGACGGCGACGACGTCCTCGGGATGCCCGGGCCGCGAGATGAGCGGGACGAGGTTCGAGACGTCGATCTCGACCGTCCGGCTGTATGCGGCGCCGGGGTCGGCGAAGAGGGCCTCATAGGGCTTGCCGAGCTTGTCGAAATGATCGAGGACGGCCTTGTTCGGAGGGAAGAGCAGGATGATGGCCCCCATCTCAGTGGCCATGGAAGCGACCGTGATCCGGCCTGCCAAGCCCAGATCATCCACGGCTTCGTCGTAAAGCTCCGCGCTCATCCCCAGCAGCCCGGCCGCCCCGAACTCCCGCAGGAGCCTCAGGGCGATGTCCTTGGGCGTCGTTCCGGCCGGGGGCTTTCCCTTGAGGACGATCTTGACCGACTCGGGGACCTTGAACCAGACCCGGCCGAAGGCCCAGGCGGCGGCGATGTCCTGGTCGCCCATGCCCTGCCCGAAGGCCCCGACGGCCCCCAGGATGTTGGCGTGGGAGTCGGTCGAAACGAGTGTCCCGCCCGGCGTCACCAGCCCTTCCTCGATGGCGATGTGGGTGCCGATCCCGGCCGTGACGTCGAACAGGCCGACCCCGCGCTCGCGGGCGAACAGCCGGCAGAGGTGCTGGTTGGCGGCGTACTTCTGGTCGGACCCGCCGGGATTGCAGTCGAAGGTGAAGAAGGTCTTGGAGACGTCCTCGACCGGCAGGCCGCGGTCGCGGATGTTCTTGACGACGTTGGCCCCGCCGAAGTCCCGGGCCACCCGGGCGTCGACGGCGACGTCGACGATCTCACCGGGGCGGACCGCGCGGCCGGCGTGCCGGGAGAGGATCTTCTCGAGGAGGGTCCGGCTCATTCGATAAGAGTCCCTTTCTGTTTCATGACCAGGGGGTCGAAGGTCGCGAAGTCGGCCTGATGGATAAGGACGGCCTCGACGACCTGCGGCCGGCCCTCCCCTTCCTTGGCGTGACAGACGATGATGTTGATGATGTCGCCGGGCAGGCCGCACTCGGAGGCCAGGATGGCCCCGGAAACGGGATGGCGGGCGTGCTTTCCGGCCAGGCTCTTGCGGAAGCCGCGGCCGTCGGGCTCGATCTCGAGGAGCTTTCCGACGTCGTGGAGAAGCCCCCCGGCGTAGAGGCGGTCGAAGTCGATGGCGTAGGGCAGCTTGGCGTAGGCCTCGGCTTGGGCCCAGCCCAGAGCGGCCGCCCCTTCAGTGACGGCAATGGTGTGCTCGATGAAATTGACCCCGTGCGTATCCGTGAGCAGGGTAAAGGGCATTCTCATGAGATCGTCGACGGACTCCCACTTGCCCCGCTCGCAGGCCAGGGCGAAGGTCTTGACGACCTTGGCCCGCAGCCCGTCGTCCTTGATCCGGACGAGCTGGGCTTCGAACAGCTTCTCGATGTCCTTCTCGGTGATCATGGTCTTTCTCCTGGGATCCGGCCCGCGCCAGAAAGCCCCCGCGGCCCCCGGAAACAGGACCCAAGATAACATCGGACCGGGACAAATTCAAGCCGGGCGGTACCCGGGGACATGTACCGCAGGTACGTGTCCCCCAGGCTCGCGCGAGTCGGCTTGACAAGGGCGCGAGGGCTGGATAAGACTGGACGCAACGACATTGGAGGTGCGGCATGAGAATACGTTTCGCGGCCATCGCGCTTTTGGCCTTCGGGCTCTGCCTCGGACTTGCCGGTGCAGGATCCGCGGCCAATGAAGCGAAAAAGCCCTTCACCATCGACGATTACTTCCTGACCAAGTCCGTCCGGGTCGACGACATGACGGCCGACGGCCGCTTCCTGGCGGCCACCGTCACGACTCCGAAAGACCGCCTGCCCCAGGACCATAAGCGTTACGGCGACCCGACCTACATCGGGCCCTCCCAGGCCGAGCTCCTCGTCATCGATACAAGCTCAGGGCGCCAAACTCCGGTGTTTGCCGGGAAGCGCCAGTTCCGCTCCCCATCCTGGTCGCCCGACGGCAAGACCCTGGCCCTGTTCATCCTCGAGAGCGGCCGCTACCGGCCGTTCCTGTGGCGCCGAGAGACGGGCAAGCTCGAGCCGGTCGCTCTGCCCAAGGATAGGCTCGTTGCTTCCAACTCCCCTCTTCTCTGGTCGCCCGACGGCGCCAAGCTCTACCTGACGACCCGGGCCGCCGATTGGGAGAAACGCGCCGAAACTCTGTTCAAGAACGCGACCGTCGCCCCCATCATCGTCATGGACACGGACGACCCCTTCCTCCAGTGGGACGAGATCCGGCGCATGGACCGCCTGGTCGTCCCGGCCGTCTGGGACCTCAAGGCCCGGACCTTGAAAGAGCTGATGCCCGAGACACCCGTCTCGTCCCTGCGCCTGACCAAGGACGGCACGGCCCTCCTTTTCGAACGCGACGTCACCGAAAAGACGAGCTACGACGTCATCTTCGGGACCAAGAACCAGCTCGAGGTCCTGCCCCTGCCGTCCGGCGAGGCCCGCG
>JAWOHF010000079.1:0-8344 GCA_046496285.1 Candidatus Aminicenantota bacterium | reverse complement strand
CCCGGGGTCATCGCCTCCATCCAGACCTTCGGCGCCCGGATCAATCTTCATGTGCACCTCCATTTTCTGGTGACCGAGGGCGGCGTGGACGAAGCGGGCGTCTTCCATAAGATCCCGCGGATCGACGACTCGCGGCTGGCCGAGATCTTCGCCCGGGAGGTCCTGGCGATGCTTGTCCGCAAGGAGCTGTTGAGCCCGGAATGGGCTGCGCGCATTCTCTCCTGGCCTCACTCCGGCTTCAACGTCCACAGCCTGGTCCGGGCCAAGACGAAGCCGGAGGCCGAGCGGGTCGGAAAGTACATGATCCGGCCGCTCCTGGCCCTGGAGCGGCTCTCCTTCTTGGAGCAGGAGGGCAAAGTGGCATATCGATACGGACAGGCCGCCCGCGAGACAGAGACGATGGACTACCTGGAGTTCATCGCCCGGGTGACCGCTCACATTCCCGACAAGGGGCAGGTCATGGTCCGCTACTATGGCCTATACGCCAACGCCCACCGGGGGAAGGTCAAAAAGGCAAGTCTGAGTCCCGCGGCGCTCCGGATCGTCGAGGAGGAGCTGCGGCGCCTTCCTTCCAAAGGCTGGGCGGCCATGATCCGGAAGGTCTATGAGGTGGACCCGATGGTCTGCCCCAAGTGCGGCAGCCGAATGAAGGTCGTCGCCTTCCTCGCGGAGGTTGCCGTGGTGGACCGCATCATCGATCACTTGAAACTGACGTTCGTGGCGGCGAAGCCCCCGCCGTCCCATGTTTTTGCCGAGGTCGCCCTGCCGGAGGCCGAAGAGAGCGGGGCATATTGTTGAGTATTGGGTGATCAGGGGGGAGCGGGAGTCTATCGTCTTTTAGCCGGCGCGGCGGGGTTTCTTGCCCCTATGGGATCTTCGGGCGCCGTTTTCGCGACTATTGACATCGCCGTCCGGCCTGAGATAGAGTTCCGCTGTGGTGAGGAGGGGAAATTCATCGACCGGAGCGGGAATTCTCACGTCGCAGAAAAAGGAAACTCTTATCCTTATCGGATCATCGCTTATCTCAAGATTTCGTTTACGGCCGAGCGCCCGCCTCCCGAAACCCAAATGTTGGATCTTCCGATGATCGCCGACCCCCGGTCGATTATTTTTCGTGATGGGTTCCCTAATAGAGGAAATAGTGAGAGATTCTGGCCGATTTTCGGCTCAATGGAAGTCTCGACCAGCTCCCGGGCCGACGCGGGCCGTCCTCAATCGGGCTTGACAGGTCTCGTGCGCTCCAATATCCTCATTTTGGAGGGAAGGATGGGATTTCACGAAAAGACAAGGCTTGCGGCAATGACCTGCCGAAAAACGAAATTCCTATCACTAACGGCAATGGAACACTGTCCCTATTTAAGAATGTTGACGGTATGACGCTCGCCTATTTTTCCCGTTTCGTCCTCGATCAGGATCGTTCCTTTCCCGATGATGATATTGTTCATAACGAGCCGGTCGATCCCGGCGAATTCCCCGTCCGTCGCTAGGAAGACATTCTTTTTGTCGCCGTCATGGAAGACTTCGCAGTTCCTGACGGTCATCTGTTTGACGCGGCCTCTGACCATGATGTAGGGACGGGATTGCGGTGTTGTGCCGCTGTCCTGAACATGAAGTCCGTCGATCAGAAGCGACCCGATGTCGGCCGGCGTCGTCCCGATGTCCACGATATCCGATCCGCCTTCGACATGAACGATGTACCGATCGTCGCTCGGATCAAAATATCTGATGTTCCTGAGCATCAGGCTCCGGTGTCTTCCCGATATCCGAAAAAGGAAGGGCTCCGTATAGGTATAATCCGGTCTCGTCTGCCTGACGTCGATGTTCTCGAAGACCAGCGATCCGAAGTTCCCCGGGTGCCCTTTCTTATGGTAATCCCAGGCGCTCAGATAAAACCCGAAGCTGCGATAGCTCCCGGTCACATTCCTGACGGTGACCCGATCGACGAGGTTCTTGCGCGATAAGATGCGGAGGATCTGGGACGCGTCATCGACCATGACCGTGTCGACCACGACATCCGTGATGGGGCCCGTCGAAGCGCAGGGATGGAAAAAGTCCTTCTCATCCGTGAATTCCTCATCGGCGTTGATGGCGATGAGATCATCGCCGGTGCGCCCCCGGACGTTCTTGATGAGGAGGAACCGGCCCGGCCCCAGGATATGGATGCCGTCCTGGTTCGCTCCGGGGATGAGATCGGGAAGCTCCAGGGAGATGTTTTCCATGGCCACTTTCCGCCAGTTGGCGATCAGGAAAGCGAAGGTCCTCTGGTTGCGGACCGTAACGTCCCTGACGAGCAGGTTCTCGACCCCGAAAAAGGAAATGGCGACGACAAAAGAGTCTCCCTGAGAATAATGGACCCCCTCGGGAAGATGGTGAGCCTGGCGCAGGCAGTTGTGATTGTACGTCCCGCCCAGGAGCGAAATGTCATGATCGATGATCTTTTCTGCGGAGGGATGGGCGTTCGTGATCAGGGAGCGGTTGGAGTGATCGGCCAGGAAGAACCCGCACCCCTTGTTCAAGCATTCAATGGTCGTATGAGCGTGGACGACGAGGCCGGTCGTCAAAGCGGCTCCGTCCATGATCAAATGAAGGCCCCCATACTCTTTGGCCAGGTCCAAGGTCTTCTGCAGGACGGCCGTATCATCCGTTCCCTCGCCTGTCAGGACATGGCTGTCCAAACGAGCGCTCGTTTGACTGGCGTAGATCACTTTCGTCCGCATCGTGGCCCTTTCCTCTTCAATGATCCGAGATCGAGCCGGGCCGATGGCCGCCGGCATCCCCGCCGAGAATGGCCTCGAGGACGGGGTCGCGGAGGGCGAGATGATCGTCCAGGCTCAGCTCGACGAGGACGTCCGGGACGAGCGAGGGGTCGTCCCCATCGACGAATTGGAAGTACTTGGTCGAGTACTGGACCTTGAGCCCGAGGTTGGGCAGGGTCAGGATCTCGATCTCGCCGTAGTGGTTGGGCTTTCCGCCCGTCGGCTCGCCGTAGAAGACGGCCTCGGTCCTCCTCCTGAGGTCCAGGGCGTTGAGAATGGCCGAGGAGAAGGTCCGCCGGCCGAGGATGACGAACAGGCGCCCCTTGCGGTTGAGGTCCTTGGCCGCGGCCAGCTCCCTGATGAACGGGTCGAGGATCGACGAGTCCCCGCCGCCGTTGTTGCGGAGGTCGATGACCAGCCTCTCGACCGGGTTCTTTCGGAGCGTGTCCCACAGCCCGGCGGCGAACTCGCGGAACGGCCGGTCCGGGAGGTCCCGGCAGGAATTGTAGGCGAAATAGAGGGTCCGCGACTCGGGGAGGTAGGCCGATTCATAGGCCGAGCCGGCCATCCGCCTGTAAAGGGGAAGGCGCGAGGGCTCGACCTGCGGCGCCGCCCAGGAGACCGCCCGGATATCCCCAAGGGCCAGGCTCTTCATCTTCGCCGTGGCCGATCCGCCCTCGGGCGTCCGGACCGTGAAGGCCGCCTCGTCGGCGTCCGCGACCAGCCCGAGCCCGAGGAGATGCTCCGAGGACGCCAGGAACCTGGGCACGAAGTCCTTGACCTGGGCCTCGTTGTCGTGGGGGATGATCTCCGCGAACGCGCGGACGACCTCCTCGACAGGATGTCCGTCGACCGACTCCAGCCGGCCGTTGAGGAGCCGGGCGTATTCGGGGGTCGTGTCGACGACGCAGATGCCTTCCTCGAACCAGTAGAGCTTCAAGGGAAAGGCTTTCCGGGGCATGATCGTAAAAGAGGTGTGGGAATCGCCGACAGACGCGACGAGACGGGACAGGTCGAGCAGGAACCGGGTCCGGTCGAGCTCCGGGATCCTGGCTTTCAAGGCCGAGACGCCCGCCTGGAACTCCCCGGGCGTGATCTTGAAGAAAAGGTTCTTGTGCCTGGCCGGAAGCTCGGTGGCCAGGAAATCGAGGTCCTCGGCCCACTGGACCTGTTCCGGCGTCGGTTCCGGCGCGCTCTGAGGGGCGCCGCAGGAAGCCGCCGATATTACCGAGGCCAGGGCGGTCAGCAAGACGGCTGAGAAGATAGGATTTTTGCGCATGCTCTTCTCCGCGGTAAATTGTCCGGTCGAAAATGCGGTCGACTATTTTATTATACGCACTGACGTCGCCGGAGTTCCAGCCGCCCGCCGCCCCCGGATGGGCCGGCAGTCCGCACCCCTCTAATCCAATGGACCGTCGTCCAGCGCCTGAGGACACAGCGCCCTTTCGTCCGCTTCCGGACAGAATTCGTTCATTTTCGAACGGCCGGCGGCTTTCTCCTTGCTCGAACCCCGGTCAACAGGCCCCCTTCTTATGGCACGGCTTTTGCATATGTATTCAACCCGACATATGCCTCTCAGGAGAACGATCATGAGCTCCAAGGATCTCATCGCCGCCCCGGCCAAGGCGGTCATCCTCTCCCTTCTCCGTTCAGGGGAAAGCTACGGGTATCAGATCATCAAGCGCGTCCGCCGGGTCTCCGGGGGAACGCTCGACTGGTCCCATACCATGCTCTACCCCGTCCTCCATCAAATGGAGCGGGAGGGCTTGATCCGGTCCGAGTGGAAAACGTCGCCGGAAAACCGGATGCGGAAATATTACACCCTGACCGAGCGGGGTCTGGCCGAGCTGGCCGAGGAAAAAGCCCGCTGGCGCGGCGTCCAAGCCGCTCTGCGCAAGCTCCTGGACCCGATGACGGCCGTCGATTGAGCGGAGACGATCATGACGCTATTCGATTTGGAAAACGCCATCGATAATTGGAGCAAAGATCTTCGCCGGAACCCGGCTCTCGAAGACGGCCAAGCGGCGGAGCTTGAAGCCGCCCTTCGGGATGAGATCGGGGGGTATATCTCCGGCGGCGATGAGCCCGAAACGGCTTTCCGGAAAGCGGCCGCGGCCATGGGCCAGGCCGCCGAATCGGGCCCGGAATTCTATAAAGCCAAGAGGACCCGCCGCTCTTCCCGGCCGCCCTGGCAGCCGCCGCGTTTCGTGCCGGTCCTGGTTTGGAGCTATTTCCAAGTGGCCCTTCGCAAGATCCGGCGTCAGAAAGGGTATGCCTTCATCAACATCGCCGGACTGGCCGTGGGCTTGGCCTGCTCCGTCCTGATGATGCTCTGGATCGGAGAAGAAAAGGGATTCGACCGCTTTCACCAGAACGCCGCCTCCATTTACCGTCTCGTCACCGAGACCAGGAGCGAAACGGCAGCCATCCTCGACGCCCGGGCCCCGACGCCCGCCGCCCCCGCGCTGCGGGACGAATTTCCCGAAGTCAAGGATTTCTGCCGGTTCCGAACCAATAAAACCTATGGCATCCGTCTCGGCGACCAGGTATCGTTCACCGACGTCGTCGGCATCGCCGACCCGTCCTTCTTTACGATGTTCACCTTCCCGTTCGTCAAGGGAGATCCAAAAACGTCCTTGAACGAACCGCGGTCCGTCGTCATCACCGAAAGCCTGGCCCGCAAATTCTTCGGCGACGAGGATCCCATGGGCAAGATCCTGACCGTCACCGCCGACCCTTATACCGTGACCGGCGTCATCCGGGACGTTCCGGAGAATTCCCATCTCCATTTCGCCTGCGTCATCCCGATCGCCAACATGCACGAGTACCACCACGTCGACTTCGCCAACTGGAACAGCCGGTTTTTCTCCAGCTATATCCGGCTGAACCGGGAAGCGAGGCCCGCCGAGACGGAAACCAAGCTGTCGGACGCTCTCTCCCGAAACATGAACAAGCCCAACATCAGCCTTCATCTACAGCCCCTCAAAGACGTTCATTTGAGATCGGACTTCGCTTTCGACCTGGACAATCACAACCAGGGCAGCGCCTCGACCCTAACCCTGTTCCTCATCGCCGCGGCGGCCGTTCTTCTTCTGGCCTGCATCAATTTCATGAACCTGGCCACGGCCCGCTCAGCCAACCGGGCCAAAGAGGTCGGGATGCGCAAGGTCACCGGAGCCCGGAAGGGGGATCTCATCCGGCAATTTTTAGGGGAATCGGTGATTCTCTCTTTCCTGGCCCTCCTTCTGGCCCTGATGCTTCTCTGGGCGGTCCTGCCGTTTTTCAACGGTCTTTCCGGAAAATCGATATCCATCTCCGACGTTTTCCGGCCGGGCTGGCTCGCCGCGGTCATCGGCGTCACCCTGCTCGCCGGACTTATGGCCGGTGGATATCCGGCTGTTTATCTCGCCGCCTTCCAACCGGCCCGGGTGCTCAAGGGAACCTTCACGGGAGGAGAACGGGGCCACGCCGCGTTGCGCAAGGGCCTTGTCCTGCTCCAGTTCGGCCTGACGGCGTTTTTCATCTTCGGGACCATCGTCGTCGACATGCAGCTGCGCTACATCCGGACGAAAAACCTCGGGATCGATACCCGCCAGGTCGTCGCCCTGGCCGTCCCGTCCAGGCGGAGCTTCCTGGACGCCGTTTATTCCGACCCGCGCATCCTGAACGCGAGCCAGTCGATCCCGCCGGGAACCAGCCTGAGGACGGCGCCGGAAGTGACCTGGGAAGGAAAGCATCCCGGCGACAATACCCCGTTTTATCCCTCGAAGGTCGACCCGGACTTTCTCGCCACCTTCAGGGCGGAGATGGCCGAAGGCCGCTTCTTCTCCAGGGATATCATTTCGGACCAAACCGACGCCGTGGTCGTCAACGAAACGGCGGCCAGGGCAATGGGGTCCAACTCGGCGGTCGGAAAGCGCCTCACCATGACCGCCATGTCATCCCAGGGAGAGGTCGAAACGCGGACCTACACGGTGATCGGAGTGATGAAGGATTTCCATCAGACCTCCCTTCGCCGGGCCATCGAGCCCATCGTCTTCACCAATGACGGAAATCAATTTCCCTATATAAACATCAGGATCAGCTCGGCGGCCATCCCGGAAACTCTCAAGTTCTTGGAGGACGCGTGGGATGACGCCGTACCGGACCGGCTTTTCCCGATGACTTACGAATTCCTCGATGACCGGTTCGACTCCTTTTACAAGCAGGACCGCCGGACTCGTTCCATCCTGGGCGCGTTCACCATCCTGGCCCTGTTCACGGCCTGCCTCGGCCTTGTCGGGCTGGCCGCCTTCATCGCCGAAAAGAGGACGAAGGAAATCGGCATCCGGAAGATCCTCGGGGCTTCCTCCCGGGGAATCGTTTTGATGCAGGCCCGGGAGTTTCTGGCCTGGGTCCTGGCGGCCAACGCCGTCTCCCTTCCCCTGGCTTATCTGGCGGCCGGCCGCTGGCTCCGGAGCTTTGCCTATCGGGTCGACCCGGGCTTCGCCCCGGCTCTATGGGCGACCCTCTTCTCCCTGGCCGTCGCTTTTCTCGCCGTCTCCTATAAAGCGGTCCAGGCGTCCCGGGCCAATCCGGCCGACGCCTTGCGGTTCGAATGACCTTCCGGCCGGGCGGCGCTCTTGGCTTTGGGGCGCTCCAGGCGGATGTTCCGCCACGTGGGGACGTCGCCCGTGAAGTCCAGGGCCTCGCCGTGGGCGGTGAAGAAAAGGCCCGGGAGGTGTTCGGTGAGCTTCATGAAGTCGAGCCAGAGCCAACCGTTCTTACGGGCCACGGTGATGACGCCCTCCTGGCGGCCGTAGGCCTTGTAAGGGTAGCGCCCGACAAAGCGGTCCCACTCCGCCTTGTCGGGGCCGGGCGGATCGTCCGGGCCGTCGTTGAAATCGAGGTTCTCGCCGTCGTAGAGGCGGATGATGCGGCGAGGCGAGCCGTCGGCGTCGCGGACGAACCAATAGAAAAACGGCGTTCCTCCCGTGATGATGCTGGCCTCTTGGGGCGATATAAAGCGGGCCGGAGCGAACTCTGTCCCGCTGCGGGCCCCGATCCGGCCGTCCTGCCTCTCGAGGAACATGGATCCGCCCCTGCCGTAGAGGTAGCGTCCGGCCAGGCGGTACTGCTCGGCTTCGGGGACCTGGATCTCGGGGGGGAGCCGCGCCGCGGCCGGGTCCGGGGCCGGAGGCGGCGGCTTGGCGCCCGCCCCGGCCTCCAGGCCAACCTCCTATTGATACTATATAACCTACAGGATTTGTATGAATAAGTCCAGCCTATTTAAACCGGGCCATTCGTGAATAATCCAGGCCCGGCGAGGCAGGAAGGGACGGCCGGGAAGAAGATCGACCGGCCGATCATGAATTGGTCGATGAGGTGAATTATTTCTTGATGGTCGAGATGAACTCCTCGACCTCGGGGATGCCGCCCTGGAAGATGAGGTAGCCGTTGGAGGGCTCGCGCTCGGTCGTCTCGCCGGCGATCGGGGTCAGCATGATCCGGCGGACCTCCTCGAGGTCTCTCGTCTGCCCCAGCGCCCAGGCCAGCTTCACGTAGGCCACCTCGGGCAGCATGTTGGCCGCCGGGATGACCCCGAGCTC
>JAWOHF010000053.1:0-17658 GCA_046496285.1 Candidatus Aminicenantota bacterium | reverse complement strand
GCACCGGTTTCGAGATGTTCACGGCCGAGGGCGAGGGCAGGGGCGGGTACGTCGCCGAGAAGGCCGAGGGGCAGACGGGGTGGCTTTTCCCGGTCGGCGACGAGGTCCACGAGCTCGGATACGCCCACATGTTCCAGGACATGCTCGACGCGTGGGAAGCGGGGCGCGAGCCGATGGAGACGTTCTACGACGGGTATGTGGTCAACGCCATCATCGACACCTGCTACAAGTCGATGAAGTCGGGGCGCTGGGAGGCGGTAAAGATCGAGGGGTGGCCGGGGAGGGAATTCCCAGGCAATAGCTCCCCGGGGAAGCCTATTAAAAAGGCCCAAAAACGGGGTTTTGCCGTCATCAAGACCGAGCAGCTCCCCGACGGCCGCACAAAGGTCATCCTCAAGGACAGGGCCACCGGCCGCATCATCGAACGGATGCAATAATTCTTTTTGAGGTCAAAAATGAAGAAATTCTATCGTCTTCAAGCTGATGGGACGCGACCGAAAGGGCGCAAGTATTTGATAAAACTCAATATCCTGAGGTCCGACCCCAATTGAATCGATTGGCGGCCCGCTTCCACAAGTGGTGGAACCACGGCTTCGGATCTTTCCAGGAGAAGAAAGCCCAGGCTCGCACGGAGCGCAGCGACCACAGCCACTTCGGCAACGTCCATTCGCGGGTCCGCAGATATGTTCTCACTGAAATGCGATCATGCGCCAGATCAAGCCAGGCCATCCCGTAACGCTGACGCTGCGGATCGAGCTCGAGGCCGAGCAGGGACCGGTAAGCGATCCAGGGGATGTTCACGCCGGCGATATCGCCGATGCCCATGGACAGCGCCACGCGCGGCCCGATCTCGAGGATCCTCCACCCCCGGCGCTGGTCCCATTTCCACTGCACGGACGAGGTTCCGACGATCCCCATGGTCTCGAGCGCCTTCAAGGAGGGCTCGACGAGTTCCGGCAGGTCCTCGCTCAGAATGAAACTGCCGAGGCCTGCGCCGGCAGGGTAGACGCGGGCCCGTCGTACCGTGCAAGCGCCAAGGACCTGCCCCGTTTTCGGATGCCTGTAGCTATGGACCGATGCATGGCCGTAGTCCGGCCCCTCTACTGATTCCTGGACGATCGCCGTCTTCCCGTCTCCGAGAATGGCCGCTAACAATTTTTCAAGTCCTTCGACCTCCCCGATGCGCGCTCCCTTCAGGGCGATGCCGAGCCGCTCCGGCAGGTCGCCCCACGACATGTTCGTCGGGGGCTTGACGAAAACCGGAAGGCCAAGCGACGCGGCCGATGCGACGTCCCCGGCGCCGGATACGTTGACCGAGCGCGGCACCGGCAGCCCGGCGGCCTCAGCGTCCGCGGCGAAACGTTTTTTGTCGATACACTTCTCCAGCGCTTCCCGTGGCGCCAGGTCGAGTCGCAGCACCGGCTCCAGCCGCTCCCTGTGACGGGCGGCGAGGAGCAGGAACCGCTCCCAAGTGAACAGCATCACCGGCCGCTCTCCGTGGGCATCGGCGATACGCGCGGCGATCTCGGCAATAGCGGATACCAAGCGAGCTTCGTCGCTGTGGATCGGCGGGAGAGCGTGGCATGCACGGCACCATCGGGACCGGGCGGCCAAGGTCGGCCCCCGCGGCAACAGCAGATGCACCGGCACGCCGTGCGCTCCGAGCAGTCGTGTCGTTCCCAGTTCGATGCGGTCGCCGCGATCGATGAGAAGAGCGGGTATCATGCCGGGTCCGAAGGGCGGAAGACCTTCATGGCTCTTCAATGACCAGGCGGTACTTATCTCTTATGAAGCGGTCGATCACCGCGCCAACGGAAAGAATGGCGGATCTGCACATGAGATCTTCCGCCTCGGAATGGGCCGCGTGATAAGCCCCCGTATAACGGTTGGCGATATAGGGAGATTTGTCTTTGACCTTCCCCAGAGGGAGCGATCTCGGCACGGCCACCGAAGAGACCCCTTTCTTGGCGCCAAGGTAAACCGGTCCGTCAGGCGTAATTAGCAGATAGGCCCGGTAACTGCAGACATAATATTGAATGGTCCCTCGGTCTTCTTTTTCTATAAGGTCGGGAACAACATATTCGTAGGCGATATTCGGCCGGGAATTCACCCCCTCGGGAAGGAATTTCGACTTGTACAGAACGATCCCTTCGGTCTTGTCCAAGCGAGCGTTCTTTACGATGATATTCGGAAATGGTCCTTCAGCATCCAGCGGGGGGACCTCTTCTCGGTCAGTCAATTCTCTCGGGACAGGGATCCTCGCCTCGCCGGGGACGCCGTCGTTGAACCGTCCTATTTCCCGATCGAGCAATCCTTTCTCGGCGATCAGGCGGGCTAGAGGGCCGAAGAGATATCTGCCATTCACAAAAAGCGTATCCGGCGAACGGAGATCCATCAACATTCTTCTGGAGCGGGGCCAAGGAGATCCTATGGCCGGATAATCGACGATCTCCAACTGGACGCCTTTGCTCAGCGCTATGTGACGCCACGCGTCTTCCAGCTTTTTATCAAATACTCCCGAGTGGTTATTGGGGAAAAAAACGATCTTCGAATATCCGCCCTTGGCCGCCCAATCCGCGAGATGACGGCAGACCGTATCGCCTTCAGGAGAGATCAGGTGTCGTTCAATGCTGTGGCCCGCATTGAAGTTGCCTTCGAGGAAATAGAGCTTGCCGTGGGCGGGAAGGAAATCGATGCCGACCAATCCGCAACTTGCGACTCGTCGGCCGGGGCCCTTGAAAACAGGGCTCAAGCGGTGATCCACAGGTATCTTCTTGATGTATTCCTGAACGAGGGGTCCGGGGTCGAGCTTCACGTATTGCCAAAGCACGTGAAAGAAGGGCGCTCGATAGATAGGTGTATATCGAAACAGCCTGATGAAGGCCCCGGCCAGGTTCCGGCCCACTCGCTGAATCCTTCTGCCCATCAGCAGGAGATGGGAATGCAGCCAGTCCCTCCGCCCTCCTTTGAGTTTCCAGCCCTGATGGACGAGATATCCGCCAAGTCTCAAGAGGGGCCCGTAGGCCAGGCTCCGAACCACACTGTGCGACAAGAGGTTCCTTTCCCGGATATAGAATTCCGCGGAGGCTGCCAGACTCTCGCGGAGCACCTCGGGGAGCCCTTCGAAGGGACCGAACATTCCATCCGGGTCTTGGAGCAGGTTTTTTATTTCATCTTGGGCGCATCCGCATTCCCCGAGGAAAGCCCTGATCTCCCCGGCAGCCCTTGATCCCCGGATGGGCGATGAGCCTTGATTGAGGCACAGGTTGATCACAAGACGGCTCAGGTTCGGCTTAGAGTCCATAGTCTCTCTTGGCGGCAACATAAAGCGAACAACGCGATCTGTCAAGCGAAGCGGGGAGCCCTCCTATCCAAGGCACGTGCGTTCTAGGGACATCAGGGTTTCTCCCGGGCAGCACGAAAAAAGCTCAAAAATATTGCTTTATGGCTTCAACGTCTTTAGAATAGCTGCGATACGAGACCGGCCAAAGCCGCCCGGGATCTTTCTGGGCAGGTCAAAAATAGATTCCTTTCGGCTATCTCTATCAGCAGAGAAACCGCGAGCGGCCGTTCCGAGGAGCATGATCGAACCATGGTGCCGGTAAAGATTTTTTGGACGGGAGGCTGGGATTCCTCCTTCCGGGTCGTGTGGCTCGTGCTCGTCGAAAGGAGAAAGGTCCAGCCCTTGTACATTGTCGACGAGGATCGCCGCTCCTCGCCGGACGAGCTCAGGGCGATGGCCCGGATCAGGAAACAGATGAGGGAAAAGACCGATGACCTGGCGGGCCTGCTCGCGCCGACCCAGGTCTTTCTCCTGTCCGAGATCGAGCCCAATCCCGAGGTCACGGAGAAGTACAAGGCGCTTACTGCCAGGTTCCAGGTCGGGTCCCAGTTCGAATGGCTCCCCCGCTTCGCCGAAAACCACGGGATGGCGGACATAGAGATGGCCATCGAAAAGAACACGTTCAGGCCCAGAGACCCGATTTACGAGTACCTCGGCAAACATCTGATCAAGGAAAACGACACTCATCGGCTGATGGAGCCTTGCCCCGACGGGGGCCTGGAGATATTCCGGCGCTTCCGTTTTCCCACCTATTTCAAGACCAAGCTGGAGATGGTCGAGGAAGCGAAGCGGGAGAATTTCTACGACATGTTGCTGGAATCGTGGTTCTGCCACAGGCCCCGGCGGGGACAGCCGTGCGGGATATGCCACCCGTGCCGCGACGCGATGGAGGAGGGATTCAAGTTCAGGCTGCCTCCCGCGGCGAGACTAAGATACGTGATCTACAAGCGAAAGCAGGAAGTGAAAGGGATATTGCGTCCGCTGAGGGACAAGCTCAGCTAAAGGCCTATTTTCGACGATTTCTACCACCGGCCGGATCATCGAGCGGATGCAATAATTCTTTTTGAGGTCAAAAACGAAGAAATTCTATCGTTTTCAAGCTGATGGGATGCGACCAAAAGGGCGCAAGTCTTTAATAAGATTGAAGATCCTGAGGTCCGACCCCAATTAACGCACGATGGCGATCAGGGCCCGGAGCGTCCGGAAGCCCTTCAGATAATCGTCCGATGTGAAAGCCACGGTCCGGGCGCCGGGGCGCTCGATGCCGGGGAACATGACCCCATAATCGGCCTGGGCCGAAGTGTGATAATCGAGCTCGAACTTATAGGGCGAGGTCAGCCGGTAGGGCTTGTGCTTGATCAGCTCGCGCAGGGCTTTGGCGGTCCGGTCCTTGATGGTCTTGCGGGCTTCGGACATGGGCACGAGCCGGGCCGCTTGGCGTCCGATCGAGTCCTTGACCGGGACCGTGACGACATCGCTGCCCAGGATCTCCTTGGCCTGCTGGCAGACCGCGACGTCGCCGCTGACCAGGACCACGGGCACACCGAACATCCCGGCGATGGCCGCGTTGAGCCCCAGTTCCGGCATCTCGATGCCGTTGACTCGGATAGCCCGGACCACGGCGCCCGAAATCGTGTGGTCGAGGGTCGCGTCCGCCGTGCCCGCCCGGGCGTGGTAGCCGATGAAAAGACAGGCGTTGAACGAGGCATCGATGCCTTCCATCATCACCAGGGGCTTGGGGGACCCCGAGATCAGAACGGCGCGGGGATGGAGATCCGCGGGGTCGATGTTGCGCATCGAGCCGTGGGAATCGTTGACGATGATCTCACGCGCGCCGGCGGCCAGGGCTCCCTCGATCGCGGCGTTGACGTCCTCGGCCATCCACTTGCGGGCCGCGGCGTATTCGGATGTGCCGGACGAGACCTGTTCCCCATGGACGACCCCCGTGATGCCCTCCATATCGACGGAGATATAGACCTTCAGTTTGGGTGTTTGCTGGGCAGCGGCGAAGGGTGCGGTGAAGGCGCCCCAGACCACGATGGCGAATAGGACCAGGATGGCCGGCGGGCGGGCCGCGCCGAGCCTGATGAGTGTTCTTTTCACGGGGCCTCCTCCATGACGGCTGTTTCGTCACGCCGAAATATAGCCCCTGCGCCTGGGGCTGTCAATCGCAAACTGGGCCGGGTCTTCAATTGTAGGTTCTTCTCCCGATTCAGGGGATTTGAAATCAAGAAATGGCGAGAAGAACCCATAAAAAGACATAGGCCCGCGTTCAGTGCCGTCCGGGTTCCCGCGGATCGAACGCGGATTTGCGCGAGGGGCACGATCCCCGATCGCACAGCTGGCAGGCCACGAACCCTTCCTCAGATGGGAACAGTATCCCGGATATCGACTTCCTCGGTATCATGAGCAGGCTATCGGTCAGGCGCACGCCCACGGCCTTCTCCGTGTCCCCGAAGATCGAGAAAAGCTTCCTCTGCTCGGTTATGGGCCAGTCCTCGAGCGAGCCGGGGCTCATGTTGGCCAGGCCGGTCACGCCGAATCGCTCTTCGAACCGGGCGGAAAGCCACGACGCCGCCTGCTCCAGCGCGAGATCGGCCATTCCTTCCAGGAAATATTGTTTGAGGAGGTCGCCCTGGGCCGCGGCCGCCCGCTCGAGCTCGGCGCCGACGGTTATGATGTAGGGGAAGACTTTGTTGACAGGCTCGAGGTTCTTTCGGAGCAACGAACTCTCGAACGCGACGCCGGAAACCTCAACCGTCCTATCCCCTTTCGCCCCGGTATAGGCAACCACGAAAACGGCCTTCGGCCGCATGAGATCCCTGGCCAGACCGATCAGCTCCTCGAGCGACGGGAATCCCGCCCGTGTCGCGTCGAAGCGCAACCGGGCCTCGACTTCGGACGTATCGAGGGTCACCGGGACGGGATCGAGGATCATCATGGCCCGTCCCATGATAGCAGAAAACTGATGATCGGGACGCCGAAAAAGAACCGGGCTTACTGCTTCTTGCCGCGTTTCCGCTTGGCGTAGATCCCCAGAGAAACCAAACCCGCTCCGAGAAGCAGAATGGCCGCCGGCTCGGCGACGGAATAGGTCTGGTTGCCGTCGTCCGTCACAGTACTCCCGTGCTGTGTGACCTTGCCCTTGGATTTCCACCAGCCGGGCCACATATCGGCGGCACTGGCGACCGTGGACAGCACAAAGAACATCAAGATCAAGGCCAGAACGGGAATTCGACACCTGTACATTGTTCTCATAGAAATCTCCTTTAAAACCTTTACAACCTTCTTAGCGATCAAACTTTCTCATAAAATCCCGTCTTTGTCAATATAAACCGGGCCAAATCGGGAAAAATCACCCCCTCCTATCTATCCCCTTTGTTTTCTTATTATTATAAGAGATAATGGCCGCACTTAGCCCGAATTCCGCCCTTCCCCCTCCCTGAGGGCCCAGAGGACCACCCCCAGGACGACTAGCCCCAGACCGAAGAAGAGGAAGCCCCCCGACCGATGAAGGAATCCGCCGGAGATGATCCGGATATCCACAAAATAGGACAGCAGATAAAGCGACACGATCCGAATGGCGTTCTTGAACAGGGCCACGGGAAAGACGGCCAAAGCCAGCAGGACCTTGCTCCGGAACGCCCGCAAGAAGATATGCCCGGCCAAGACGGCGGTGATGAGCAGCGCCAGACTCGAGCGGATCCCGCTGCACTCTTGGGCGACCTCGATGAAAAAGCCCGGCAGATAGAAGAGGGGGCCGTCCTGCACGAACGGCACGCGAAACACCACGAACAGCAAGCGGGTCATGTAGGCCGAGCCGACGACCAGCACGGCGATGATCTTCTCCATGATCAGGGCCGGGATGGGCACGGCGAAGGCCAGAAAAGCCAGCGGGAACACGGCCCGACGCGTGCCGTCCCTCCCGTACAGCACGACATAGGACCCGCACCAGAAGAGCAGCGCCCCGAGCGTCGCCAACGAGGCCCGGGCGTCGATCTCCCACCCGAGACACAACCCCGCCGCGGCCAGCCCCAGGCCGACAACGACCGCCGCGAGCCCCCACGGATGGGCCGAAGCCGTTCCCCGGAAAAGCTCCCGCCGCCGCCGAAAGATAATGTACGCGCTGACCAGCGGGACGAGCAGGATGTGGCTGTAATATTCCGACCGCAGCCGCGGCCGCAGCAGCTCGTAAAGCGCCGGCAGGGCCAATACCGCGGCGGTCACGGTCGCCGCCGCGAACAGCCAGTCCCTTTTCCTCAATCCCAACTCCCCTAGACCCTGATGAAGATCTTCCGGCGGTAGAGCCAGCAGCAAAGTCCCCACATCAGTCCCCAGACCGCGAAGCTCGTCAGCGCCATGGCCGGCCACTCCCCCACCCATCCGGAAAAGGCCATCGTGAACGGCGCAACAAGTTTCCGGAGCCAGTCGCCCCCGCCGGAGAGCGCGAAAATGTAGATGAAGACCGGGTTCATGCCGACGACGACGAAAAACACCGACCGTTTCCGGAATCTCATCACATCGATCAGCCAGTACCCCAGGGCCAACGAAAGGAAGGCCAGGCCCCCGCACAGGAGGACGAAAGAGCTCGTCGAGACCGGCCTGACAACCGGCGTCAGCGGGTCCAGCGCAAGGCCTGCGGCCACACCCGCCAGGCCCGTCCCCGCCAAGCCCAGGAGTATCTTCTTCGGCGGCCGTCCGCTCCGAAGCATCCGGGCCGCGAGAAGCCCCATGACGGCGAACGCTGTCGCGGGGACCATATTAAACGTCACCAGGCCATCTTCTGAAGCCGCGCCGAAGAGAGCCGTATCGACGGCGGCGCCGAAATTCCTTCCGGGCACGAAGGGCCCTCCGGGGCCCCGGCCCGGCCCGAACCTGTAGAGGAGCTCCGTCAGAGCGACCAGGCCGGCGGCCGCGCTCATTTGCACCCAAGCCGGACGCTTGAGCAGGAAAAAAGCGATCAGGCTGGCGAACCCGAGTTGGGGCAGAATGTCGAAGAGGAAGGCCCCCTTGAAGCCTCCCCCGCCCCCCTCGGAGCCGATGAGATAGAGGGCCCAGCCGAGCACGACGAGCAGGAACGACCGCCGCAGCGCCCGGCCCAGCGTCGAATTCCGGCTCTCTCCCCGTTCGAAGCGCCGGCCGTAGGAATAGACCATGGCCACGCCGCTGATGAAAAGGAAGAACGGCTGGCCGAGGTCCCACAGCCGCAATCCGTGCCAAGGGTGGTGCTGGAACTGCAGGCCCAGCGCATGGACCCAAGCCCCCTCGAAGGCCGGGCCGGCGAGAAGGTCGTACAGGCCCGTCACCTTCCCGATCAGAAGGAACATCACGACACCGCGGAAGAGGTCGACGGACAGCACCCGGCCTTCGTCGGCCATGATGTTCGTCCGGACGGAGCTCAAGCCCGGGAGCTCCTCTCCCCGCTCCATCTTACAGGGCCCTCAGGATCGCGTATTTCAGGAGCGACCTGGCGTTGGCGCCCCATTCCTTATCGCCCCGGACGACGAGCTCACCGTCCCCCTGGAGCTTTCCGGTCGCAAGATCGAAGGACCGGATATCCACTTTCCCTTGGTCATAGCAATAATCCCCGGCCCGGGCGCACTGCTTCAAGTACTGGGCGGCGGGCGACCGGCGGTCCTCCGGGTCGTGTTTGGAGATGCCGGAGTTGGGGAACAGGATGTACTTCGCCGCATGAAGGTCCAGGGCCACGGGGTCCGTCGAGGCGACGACGGCCCTCGTCCGGGCGACCGGCGGGCCGAGCCGGTCGACAAGCCCGCAGTATTCCGCGGTGGTGATGTTGAGAAAGGGCCGGCGCACCGTCTTCAGGAAATGGCCGACCTCGGCCCCCAGCATCCCGGGGACCGGCCCTTTGCCGTCCCCCGTGAAGGGGAAGGAATGGAAATTGTGGTAGTCCCCCGAAAGCCGTCCGCCCCGGGTCGGGTCCGGGCCGCCGCTGAGGTCGCTGACGCCCAGGTAATTCTTGACGGCGCTGGTCATCCCGCAATAGACACTGTGATGGTTCAAGGCCGCGCAATTGACGAATTTGACGGCCTGCCCGGTGTACGTCCCGGTCTCCCAGACGCCCCAACGATAATCGACCAATGTGCCCCGGTCCGTTCTCAGGATGGGGTAGCTCATGACGACTTCGCGCCGGTTCGCGCCTTGGAGGCCGTTGTCCAGGGCCAGCAGCGGCACGCCCCCGGTCCCGTCGCACAAGACGTATCCCGGCCCTTCGGCCGGCGAAAAGACGCGCTTGCCGCCGCTTGCGATGTTGACGAGATGGCAGACCGAAAAACGGGAGCCGTATCGTTTTTTGAGCTCGGCCGCGAGCTGGTTGTAGTTCCTGACGCCGGGAAGGTCGGAATTGCGATCAAAGGGGACCGCCCATCCGGCCCGTTCCCACGGCTTGGCCCCGCGATGGATGTTCTCCGCCAGGACGACTTCGCCCCGGAACCCGCCCGGCCTGTCCATGATCAGCGTGACCAGCCGGTCCATGGCGGCGATGTTCGGCGCTCCTTGGTTGTACCACTGGAGGTTGGGCTTGAGGATGACGATGTCTTCATCGCCGAAAAGCGTCTCGACCCCGCCCATCAAGGCCAGGACTTTCTCCAGGTTTTCCTCGGGCCGGCCGTTGACGGCCCGGAAGACCGTCGCGTCCGCAAGACGGCTTCCTTGCCCGTCACTCCGCCGCGGAGGCGCCGGTTTCTTTCTCCTGCAGGAAACGAGCGCGGCCGTCGCCAGCACGGGCAGGCTCATGACAAACCTCCGTCTCGTCGTCATTTCCCCTCGGGATCCCTCCCGGCTTCCGAAGCGTCGTCGATCTCGGGCACCGGGGCGGCCAGCACCGGGGCCAGGTGCAGATATCGCGTCGTGGCCCGTTTCCGGTCGATGTCCTGATAGATGGCCCTGATGCGCCCGGCCGGCAATCCCGCCGCGGGGGCGACGGCCTCGGGGCTGAAGCCGTTGTTCTTCCCGTAGAGGCAGAGGTCCATGACCTCGTAAGGGACGGCGAAGAAGAACTCGTCCTGGCCCTGGGGCAGGGAATACGTGTCGGTCGTCGGCGGCCGGCTGATGATGGCCTCCGGCAGGCCGAGATGGCGGGCCAGCTCGTAGACCTGCGTTTTGTACAAGTGGGCGATGGGCTTGATGTCCGCCGCCCCGTCGCCCTGCTTGACGAAGAAGCCCTGGTCGTATTCGAGCCGGTTGGGCGTCCCGGCCACGGCATAGTTGGAGAGGTCCGCGTAGTAATACTCGAGCATCTTGCGGATGCGCTGCTTGAAGTTCGTCGAGGCCACGATCGCCAGGTAGGCGCCCAGGTCGAGCCGCTTTCTGACCGTGCGGCCCTCGGGCGATTCGGCGACGACCGAAAAAAACGTGTAGGCTTTGCTCTCGTCGGTCTCGGACACGACGATCTTCGACTTCCAGTCCGGACCGTATCCAGGGACGGCCGTCCGCACGGCCCGGTCGTACTTGTCGTAATAGCCGACGGCCTCGAGGATGGGGCTGATGTCAACGGCGATCTTGCGGATCCCGAGGTGGTCGGCGAGGAGTTCGCTCAAACCCATCGTGTCCCCGGCCGAGTGGCGCTCGGGCATCTGCAGGCCGATGACCCGGTCACGGCCCACGGCCCGGGCGCACAGGGCGGCCGTCAGGCTGCTGTCGATGCCGCCCGAGATGCCGACGACGAGGCCGCGCTTGCGAAGCTTGTCTTTCAGCGCGGTCCTGATCGCGTCGGAGATCGCAGCCACCTCTCTCGCGCTGTCGATCCCAAGAAGCGCGGGCGAAAAGACGGCGTTGTCGGTCATGCGGCCCTCCCGGTCCTGTTGTCGACATGAACATCCCACTCTCCGCCCCATGCTCCCGGCGCCGGTCGGGCCCCGACGATCGCGGCCGACAGCAGCTGGGTCGAAAGGATCCCGGCCGCGGCCATGCCCTCCGTTTCGCTCGTGCTCTGGCCGGCATCGAGCTTGCGGAACAGACGGGCGACCTTGTCCGGGTCGAAAGCGCCGACGTCCCGGACGCTCTTGGCCGAGAGCGCCTCCGCGTAGACATCCGTATTCAGCCGGCCCTCGAACACTTTCTGGATCGGCGCGCGGTAGGGATGCTTGGTCCGCCCGGTGATCGAGGGCGGCAGCACGCCCTCGAAGGCCTTCTTCAGGATGTGTTTCTCGTCGAGGCCGCGGATCTTCCACGCCGGCGGGACGCGCGACATGAAGTCGATGACCCGGAAATCGAGGTAGGGCGGCCGGATCTCCAGGCCATGGGCCATGGCCATCCGATCCCCTTGGGAAGTCAGGAGATAGCCGCTCAGGAAAAGCCTGTCTTCCAGGTATTGGGCCCTGGACAGCGTGTCCCGCCCTTCGAAATCGGCCGGAAGCAGGCGCTCGAGCTCGTCGGTCGCCGAGTAACCGTCGAGGGCCGCCTGCACGCCCTTCGAGAAGAACTGCTTGATGCGGGCCGTGTTGTTCCAGCGGACGAGGTGCGAGAAGAAGGGCTCCCCGGGGTCCCGCGGACCGTGGGCCATGAACTGGCGCAGCGACGATCTCTCCCGGGCCGTTCTGAAGATCTGGGGGTAAAGCCGCTCGAAAAGCCGGGCCCGGCGCGCCGAACCCGGCTGCCGCAGGACGAAGCGCCGCACCAGGGCCTCGCGGAAGATGTCGTAGCCGCCGAAGACCTCGTCCGCGCCCTCGCCCGTGCAGACGACCTTGATCCCCCGCTCGCGGACGAAGCGGGACAACAGGAACATCGGCACGGGCGCCGTTCTCAGAAGGGGCGCTTCCGCGTGCCGGACGACGGCGGGGAAGGCTTCGGCGATGAGCGCGTTGCCGGCCTCGAGCTCATGGTGCTCGACCCCCAGCCAGGCCGCCATCTCGTTCTGGAAGCCGCCCTCGTCGAAGGCCTCCTCCTCGAAGCGGACCCCGAACGTCCGCACGCCCTTGTTGAAATGGCGGGAGATGAGGGCCGTGATGCCCGACGAGTCCAACCCGCCGCTGAGGTAGGAGCCGACCGGGACGTCGGCGCGCAGCCGGATCCTCGTCGCGTCCGTGAGCAGGGCCAGGATGCGCTCGGCGATCTCGCCGGGGCTTTCCCGAAAATAGGATCCGGGCGGGTGATACGGGATGTCCCAATATTTCCGGGAACGGCGGCCATGCGCGCTGATCGTCAGCGTATGCCCCGGCTCGAGCTCGTGGACCTTCTCGAAAACGGTCCCCCCCGGCAGGGCCGTCCAGAACGTGAAAACCTGATCCAGGGACCGCGGGCTCAGGGCGGGAGGGGCGAGAAGGCCCGAAGCGAACAGGGCCTTGATCTCCGAGGCGAAGACGAAAGAGCCGTCGTGCTCCGCGTAATACAGGGGACAGATCCCGAAGTGGTCTCTGGCCAGGAAAAGCGACTTCCCGCCGGAGTCCCAGACGGCGAAGGCGAACTGGCCGTTGAGCTCATCGACGCAGGCCGGGCCCTCGGCTTCGTAGAGATGGAGCAGGACCTCGGTGTCCGTGGTCGTGTAGAAGCGGTGCCCGTCGCCCGCCAGCCGGGCCCTCAGCTCCGGGTAATTGTAGATCTCCCCGTTGAGGACGATCCACAGCGTCCCGTCTTCGTTGTGGATGGGCTGGGCCCCGGTCGCGAGGTCGATGATGCTCAGCCGGGCGTGCCCGAGGCCGGCGTGGTCGTCGAGATAGATCCCCTTCTGATCGGGCCCCCGGTGCTCAAGGGCGGCGACCATGGAGGCCAGGCCCGCGGCCGCGACCCGGCCTTTCCCCCGCGCGTCGAATATCCCGGCGATCCCGCACATGGAGCTCTCAGGCCGCCTTCCCGGCCAGGAACGCGGCCAGGCTGGCGATGGTGTCCAGGTTCTCCGGGACCAGCTCGTCGTCGCTGACCTTGATGCCGTAGCGCTCTTCGAGATGATTGATGAGCTCGAGGATGCCCGTGGAGTCGATGATCCCGGCCTCGATCAGGGAGTCGTCGTCGCCGAGGCTGTTGTCGTCACCGAACAGGAACCTCTCGGCGATGAATCGTCTTATCTCCGCGGCGAAAGGGGTCATGAGCTTCGTCCTCGGGCCTATTATTAACTAGAATTTAGTCGTTCCGCCCCCGAGAAAAATGACGGCGCCCGCCGTCCGGTCGGGCTTGCCGCTGCCGGTCTTGGGAATGGCCTCGACCAGCCGCAGGGACCCGGGCACTTTGTGCTTGGGCAGCTTGCCGGCGCAGAACTTGAGGATGCCTTCGACCGTGTCCGCGGCCGGCCGTATCGGGACGACCAATCCCGCCAGCCGGAGCCCTTGCAGCTCGTCCGGGACCCCGAAAACGAGGCATTCGGCGGCCAGTCCGGATTCGACGATCGCGTCCTCGATCTCCCGCGGGTTGACGCGGTGCCCGCCGACCTTGAGCTGCTCGTCCTTTCTGCCCGTGACAAAGAAGTATCCGTCCTCGTCGCGGTATCCCAGGTCTCCGGTGTGGTAACCGTTCTCGTCCAGGACTTTCCCGGTCGCCTCTTCGTCCTTGTAGTATCCCAGCATGATGTTGTCGCCCCGGGCCACCAGCTCGCCGGTCTCGTCGGGGCCGAGCGTCTTTCCCTCGGTGGACATGACGCTCATGTCCACCCCCGGGATGGGGATGCCGATGGAATCGATCTTGTCGCGCAGCCGGTCCGGCGGGACATAGGTCAGCCGGGCCGAAGCTTCCGTGGCCCCGTACATGACGACCAGCCGGGTATGGGCCGGCAAGGCTCTCAAGAGCTCGAGCTTGACGTGCCTCGGCATGTGCCCTCCGGCCTGGGAACAGTAGCGGAGGGAGGGGAGCTTGTGCCGGTAGGCGGCCAGGGGCGATCTGAAGAGAAGATGGGCGTAGGTCGAGGGGACCCCGGAGAAGCCCGTCACCGCCTCCTCGGCCATCTGTTTCAAAACCGAGGCCGTGTAGGCGAATGTGTTGTTGAGGACGACCGTCCCGCCGACGGCCATGTGGGTATTGAGCAGGGACTTGCCCATGACGTAAAAAAAGGGCAGGACGACCATCTGGATGTCCCCGGAGGAGAGATCCAGGTACTCGACGATGGACCGTGCGTTGGCCACGATGTTGGCGTGGGAGAGCATGGCCCCTTTCGGTTTGCCCGCCGATCCGGAGGTGTAGATGATCGCGGCGCAGGCGCCGGGGTCGATGTCCCGTCCGGGGTCGGTCTCGGGCCGGCCGGCGAGACTTTCCGGCAAAGGCGAGCGGGCCTCGTCCTGGCCCGGGCCGCCCCGGCGCCAACCCACGACCATGGCCGGCCCGGCCCGGGGCAGGGTTCGGACGGCCGCCCGGGCGGTCTTTTCGAGCCTCGACGACACGACCAGGGCCTTGGGTTCGAGCTCCCGCATCAGCTCAGCCAGGCCGTCGGGCTTGGTATCCGTGTCGAGTGAGGCGGCGACGCCGCCGGCCTTGAGGATGCCATAGTAGGAGAACACGTATTCGACGCTGTTCTCGCAGAGGAGCACGACCCGGTCCCCCGGCTCGACGCCGGCTTCGATAAGACCATGGGCCAGCTGGTTGGCCCACCGGTCGAGCTCGGAGAACGTCGCCCGCCGGCGCTCGTGGACGACTGCCGCCTTGGCCGGATAGAGCGCAGCGCTTCGCTCGAGAAAATGGTGGATGAGCCGCGGCGCCGGGATCAGCTTAAGGCCTTGCGCGTGGTTCTCATCCATCGCCGTCTCCGGGGCCTTATGATAGAGGCAACCTCCCTCTTTGGCAAGACCTTATTGACGGCATCGGGGAAACGAAGTACATTGAGCCTGACTTATGTCGCACTTTGGATCGCATGGACTTTCAGGTCGTCAACCCGATTGATCATCCCGGCTGGGACGACCTCCTCTTGGCCGCCGGCGAGGCCTCGTTCTTTCACACCTCGGCCTGGGCCCGGGTTCTCGTCGACAGCTACGGCTATCGGCCCGCCTATTTCGCGGCCTTCGACCAAGGCCGGCTGTCCGCTCTGATGCCCTTCATGGAGATCTCCAGCCCCTGGTCGGGCCGCAGGGGCGTCTCCCTGCCGTTCACGGACTATTGCCGGCCCTTCGGGTTCGACAGGACCGGCCTTCAGGACGCCGTCCGGGCGGTGAGAGAACACGCCAAAGGCCGGAAGTGGAGCTACGTCGAATGGCGGAGCGACGGCCATCTTCCCGAAGAAGCCGTTCCCACGGAAAGCTACCGCCTTCACAGCCTCGATCTCCGGCCGGACGAAGCCGGGCTTTTTTCGGGACTGCGTGAGAGCGCACGGAGGAACGTGCGGAAGGCGGCCCGGGAAGGCGTGATCGTCGAGTTCGAGCGGTCCACGGAGGCGCTGCGGGAATTCTACCGGCTCCAATGCGGGACCAGGAGGCGACACGGGCTGCCCCCCCAGCCGTTCCTGTTTTTCAAAAGTATCGGCGAGCACGTCTTGAACCGCGACCTCGGGACTGTCGCCTCCGCGCGTTTCGGCGGACGGGTCATCGCCTCGTCCGTGTTTTTCCATTTCGGCACTGAGGCGATCTTCAAATACAACGCCTCGGACCCACGGTCCCTGGCCCGCCGCCCCAACAATCTCATCCTCTGGGAAGCCGTGCGCTGGTGCAAGGGACGCGGGGCGACGACCCTGAACTTGGGCCGGACGGAGGCCGACGATCCCGGCCTCCTGCGCTTCAAGAGGTCCTGGGGCGCGGTCGAAAGCCCCCTTATCTACCGCCGGGACTATCTCCGCAAGCGGGCCTCGCGCGGACCCTCCCGGCTCGGGCGTGCTAACCGCCGCCTGATCTCCGGCTCGCCCAAGCCCCTCCTCCGCCTGCTCGGCCGGCTGTTCTACAAGCACATCGGTTGACAGCCATTCCGTCATGCCCTAGTATGTCTATCGATCGTCCGCGGCGAGATCGGCTAACCCACGTGTGTTCGATATCGAACGGACCTCCTTGCGGAAGCCGCCTGAAGGCGTGAAATTGGATCTGCGCAGTGTCACAAGATAGCTCCCAACTCCCGGAATTCTTCGCCCGGCCAGGGATCGAGGCCGGGGACCTCAAGGGGCATTCCCTGCGGAGCGGGGCCATCACGCTGACCGAGCAGGCGCTCGGGCAAGTCCTTCACATGGCCTCGGTCATGATCCTGGCCCGGCTGCTGACCCCGGAAGACTACGGGATCGTGGCCATGGTCACGGCCGTCTCGGGATTCGTCAACCTGTTCCGGGACTTGGGGCTGGGCAGCGCCACCGTCCGGAACCCGGAGATCACCCGCGGCCAGATCAGCTCCCTGTTCTGGATCAACGCCGGCCTCGGTCTTTTGATCACGTTCATCATCGCCGCTTTGGGGCCGGCCCTGGCCTGGTTCTACAAGAAGCCTCAGCTGACCCTGATCGCCGTGATCATCTCGCTCAGTTCGGTGCTCAGCAGCTTGGGAACTCAACACCTCGCTCTCCTCAACCGCCAGATGAGGTTCGGCACCTTGGCGATGATCCGTCTTTCCGCGAATCTGACCGGCTTTCTCGCGGCCTTGGCGGTGGCTCTGTCCGGCGGGGGCTATTGGGCCCTGGTCGCTCAGGCCGTCGTCCTGGCATTCTGGACCACGGCCGGCTCCTGGATCGCGTCCGGGTTCCGGCCCGATCGTCCCCGCCGACGGACAGGCATCCGGCCGATGCTCCGTTTCGGGACCAGCGTCGCCGGCTTCGAGATCGTCAACTATTTTCACCGCCACACGGACAATATCCTGATCGGACGCTTCTGGGGAGCGGTACAGCTCGGGCTCTACAGCAAAGCCTACGCTCTGCTGTTCCTGCCCATGACCAGCCTGAGACTTCCGCTGGCCCGGGTCCGGAGGCGTCGCTCGCCCCGTAGGTGACCGTCAGCCTCGACCCGAGGGTGACGCCCGACGCGGGACCGGTGACGGTGACCTTGGGTGGGGTGGCGTCCACCTGCCAGCGGTGCGCCGTCACGGTCCGGAGCCCGGAGGGCTCGACCGCTTCGACCACGAGCGTGTGGACCCCCGTCGCGAGGCCGGTCCCCCGCCACGGCGAGGTGCACGGCTGTGCGCTGCCCCCGTCGAGCCGGCACGTGACCGTGGTCCCGGCGGGCGCGTCGGTCACGGCGAACGCGATCGACGCGGACGGACCGGTGCGGCGCGGCGGCGTCCCGGTGAGGTGCACCCCGTAGGCGCGGGTCGCCGGCCGGGCCACGTCACCGCCGACGCCCGTCCCCTGGCGCACCAGGGCCGGTGGAGCTCCCGACACCCGCAGCGTGACCAGGCCGCGCTCGGCCGACACCCCCGGTGCCGCCCGCCGGAAGGCGACCGCGACGACCCCCCGCCCGTCGGGCTGCCAGGCCGGC
>JAWOHF010000349.1:0-5534 GCA_046496285.1 Candidatus Aminicenantota bacterium | reverse complement strand
TGGGGCTCGAGCATGGTCCTCGTGTACAGAAGCTCCAGAGGCGTTTCATAAAAATCCTTGCCCTCGAGAAAGAACGGCCGTTTCTCCGGATAGTAGAGAGGATAGCGCTGGTTGACATCCACTTGGGGCATGTCGGCTTCGATCTGGCTGAAGTCCGGTTTGAGCGTGGCGTCTGCCGTCAGGTCCGAAGTGAGGCCGTACTTGAGATTGAGGCCCGCCCGCGGATCGAGCTTGTCCCCCGTCGCCTTGGCGCCCGTGACCACCGGCATGACCTCGAGGTTCCGGCCCTTCTCGATCTCCCCGGCGATGGTGATGCGCCCGGCCTGGACCAGGAACCCGTTGACGCCTCTGGACCTGGGGGGCCAGTAGACCTCCTCGCTCTTCCTGCGGATGGAGCGCATGATCTGCAGCCCCCAGGTCTGGTCCGGCGTGTGGGGGAAGCGGAGGCTCTTGAAGGGGATGGCCATCTCGACGACGTAGCCCAGCTCGTCGATCTGCGCGGCCGCCCGGAAGAAGGTGTCCCAGCTGCGGTCGATGCGGTCGAAGCTCATCCGGCCGGAGCGGCCCGTCGGCTCCGTGTAGATGCCGTCGCTCTGGACGCCGCACGGGTTGACCTGAAAGACGAAGGCCCTTTTCTTGTCGTTGAACGTGTCGAGGTAGACGGAGATCTCGTCGTCCCCCATGACCTTGTCGCGCTGGGTCAGGCAGGCCCGGATGGCCTTGGGGGCCGAATCGAAGCAACGGACGGCGATATAGAGATGCTTTTGGTCGTGGGCGACGTAGGCCACCGTCCGTTCCGAAGGCGGCGCCCCTTCCTGGGGCTCGTACTGGACGAAATCCTCGATGACCATGGCCGTTTCCCAGATCGAGAGCTCGAGCTTCCCGTCGATGACGGGCGCGTGATCGAGCCGGACGGCCCCGACGGCCAAGGGCTTGGGGTCGGGCCGGACGGCCGGCGTTCCCTTTGCGGGAAGCCCGGTCAGCAGGACAGGGAAAAGAAGGGACAGAGCGAGCGGAACGAGGGCAGTGGTCTTCATGGTATCCGGCCCGCTATTATACGCGAACGCCGCCGGAGTTCAATCCGCGGATGGGGGGGACGGCCCGGCCGGCTCAGTTCAGCCCCGACGAGTAGTCCGCGACGGTGACGTTCCGGCTCTTCAGGTTCGTGCCCATCGACCGCTCGAGTGACGCCAACGAGACGTTGTAGGCGATGATGGCGTTGAGCTCGGAGATGCGGGCCGAGGCCAGGTCGCGCTGAAGGAGCAGGACCAAGTAGTTCGTGCTCAGCCCGACCCGTCGCTTCTCTTCCTCGGCGGCCAGCTTCTGCTCGGCCAGCTCCCTGGCCGTTGTGTAGGCCAGGATCCGCTTGTGGTTGGCGTCGACGGACCGGACGGCGTTCTTGATCTCGAGGTAGACCTGCTGCTTCTGATACTCGAGGTCCAGCATGGCCTGTCTCATGTTGAGCCTGGCCTGGGCCAGAGAGGCTCTCGAGAAGACGTTGGCCAAGGGCAGACTGAGCGTCAGGCCGACGTTCCAGTTGGGATACTTGAAGGTCGTGGTCTGCCGCAGGGCCCCGCTGATCCCACCGGGGATGGTCCCGATGACATTCCCGAGGATCGGGTTGCCGTCGTAGAGGATGGTCGTCCCGTCGATTCCCGGGCTGGAGAACGACGCCGAGAGGTTGAGGTCGGGAAGGGCCTGGTTCTTGGCATAGGAGAGGTCGAGCTCATCGTTCTTGATGCCGATCTTGGCGATCGCGAGATCGGTCCGGTTCTGGACGGCCAGGGCCAGGGCCTCGTCCAGGTCGAAGCTCTTCTCCTCGAAAGTCGGCTTGTCCTTGGGCAGGAGAATGTCGACCGCCTGATCACCGTCGGTGGGCAGGTTGAGAAGGGCCTTGAGCTGGTCCGCTCTCGTTTCGACCTCCATCTCGGCCTGGATGATGTCCGCTTCGCGCGTGGCGACCTCGGCCCGGGCGCTGAGGACGTCCATGGGGGCCATGGTCCCGACCTCGACCGAGCGCTGGTTCTTTTCAAGCAGGTCCTTGGCCAGCGCGAGGGACTGCCGGCGGACCTCGAGGTTCTCGATGGAGTAGACCAGGTTCCAATAGGCGCTTTCCACGTTGTAGACCGTGTCCGTGAGCGTCCTCCGGAGCTGCTCCTCGGAGATCCCCAGGGCATTGACGGCCACCTGGATCTCCCGGCGGCTCATCTTGAAGCCGAAGTTCCGGAGCAGGGGCTGGCTGAAGTTGAACCTCAGCGTCGTCCCGTACCGGGGGTTGATCGTTTGGCCGGTCCTATTGGTCGACGTCTTGTACCCGGTGAAATCGAGGGTCAGGTTCCCGCCCGTCGGCAGGGCCTGGCTGGCGCTGAGGAACGTGAAGTTCTGGGTCTTGTCGACCGTGCTGTCCTGCTGGGCATCGAGGTAGGAGAAAGTGGCGTTCTCCGTGTTCCGCGAGTTGACGCTGAGGCTCAGCGACGGGATGTACTTCTCCTGGGCCCGCGACACGCCTTCTCCGGATATCTCGGGGCCCAGGACCTGAATGGCGACGCCCAGGTTGTCCCTGAGGGCCCTGACGATGCATTCCTCGAGCGACAGCTGGAGCGTTCCGTTGTTTTCCTGGCCGGATGACGGGGCCGCCAGGGCCAGGGCGACGACAAGCAGCATCCCCAATGTCTTTTTTCTCATGATGGACCTCCTGGTCTTTCTGTTATTCGTATCTCAAGGCTTCGATCGGGTCGAGCCGGGACGCTTTGCGCGCCGGGTAGAACCCGAAAAAGATGCCGATGGCCGCGGCGAAAAAGAACGCCAGCAGGACCGATTCGACGGAAACGACGGTGTTCATGGACGAGAACATCTGGATGTTCTTGATGAGCTTCGAGGACCCGATCCCGAACCCGATGCCGATGAGCCCCCCGATCAGACTGAGGACGATGGCCTCCGTCAGGAACTGGAGCAGGATGTCTCTCTCGCGGGCGCCGACGGCCATCCGGATGCCGATCTCCCGGATCCTCTCGGTGACCGAGACCAGCATGATGTTCATGATGCCGATGCCCCCGACAAGAAGCGAGATGGAAGCGATGCTCCCGAGCAGGATGGTCATGATCTTGGTGGATTCGGCGGCCGTCTCGGCGATCTCGGACATGTTGCGGACCTGGAAGTCGTCCTCGGCCCCCGGGGCGATCCGGTGCCGGACCCGGAGAAGCTCCTCGATCTGCTGCTGGGCCTCCGGCATCAGGGCCGCGGACATGGCCCGGACGTCGACGGACTGGATGTAGTCGATGCCCTGGAGGCGGCGCATGGCCGTGGTGTAAGGAACGGCGATCATGTCGTCGCGGCTCCCGAACCCGCCCGACTCCCCCCGGCGCTTCATGACGCCCAGGACCTTGAACGGGATCCTCTTGACCCGGATGACCTGGCCGATGGGGTCCTCGTCCTCGAACAGGTTCTGCTTGACGTCGGCGCCGAGGACACAGACCTTGGCCGCCGAGCGGACATGACTTTCGTCGAAATAGCTCCCGAACTCGACGTCCCAGGCCCGCACTTCCGGATAGCGTGCCCCCGTGCCCTGGATGGACGTGTTCCAGTTCTTGTTGCTGTAGACGACCTGGGCCCGGGCGTTGACGGCAGGCGAGACGAACATGACGGCCGGGAGCTCCTCGATCGCGGCGGCGTCTTCGGCCTTGAGGGTCTGAAAGCTGCCGAATCCGGAGTGGACCCCGCGGACGTTGCGGCTGCCCGGCGAAACGAAGAGAAGGTTCGTGCCCATGGAGGCGAAGCGGTCCTCGATCCCCCGCTTGGCCCCCTCGCCGATGCTGACCATGGCGATCACGGCGCCGACCCCGATGATGATGCCCAGGGCCGTGAGGAACGACCGCATCTTGTTGCGGCCCAAGGCCCGGAGGGCGATTCGGAACGTCCGCGTCGCGTGCATCAGGCTTCTCTTCAACATGGCGTGTTCTCCTTCGCGGACCCCTTCGCGGTCAGTCCCGCTCCTCCCGGACGATCAGGCCGTCCAACAGGTAGATCCGCTTCCGGGCCCAGGCGGCGATATCCGGCTCGTGGGTGACCATGACCATCGTGATCCTCTTGTCCTCGTTGAGGGACTTGAAGATGTTCATGATGTCCGAGCTCGTCCGGCTGTCGAGGTTGCCCGTCGGCTCGTCGGCCAGGATCAGGGTCGGGTTGTTGAGCAGGGCCCGGGCGATGGCCACTCGTTGCTGCTCTCCGCCCGAGAGCTGGTTGGTCTTGTGGTGGGACCTGTCGCTGAGGCCCACGGCCTGGAGAGCCGCCATGGCCCGCTCCGTCATATCCTTGCCGTTGACGGAAGAATACAGGAGGGGCAGCTCGACGTTCTCGAGGGCCGTGGTCCGCGACAGGAGGTTGTAGCTCTGGAAGACGAACCCGATCTTCTGGTTCCGTATCCTGGCCAGCCTGTCCTTGTCGAGCTTGGAGATCTCCTCGCCGGCGAGGATGTACTGGCCCGAGCTCGGGCGGTCGAGACAGCCGAGGATGTTCATCAGGGTCGACTTGCCCGAACCCGAGGGTCCCATGATCGCCAGGAAGTCGCCGTCCTCGATGGCGTAGGAAACCCCGCGCAGAGCGTTGACCTCGGTCTCCCCGATGCAGTAGGTCTTTTTCAGGTCACGAAGTTCGATGATGTTGTGGGCCATGGTCGTCTCCTCGCGGCGGACCGCTTAACGGCGGGGCCCCCCCATGAACATCATCTGCATGCCCGGCTGGGGCGACGTGGACGCGCTGGCCGCCGCGGATTCCGTGCCGATAAGGACCTCGTCGCCTTCCTTGAGCTCGCTTCGGAGGATCTCCGTATAACTGTTGTCCGTGACCCCCGTCCGGAGAAATTGCATGCTCAGCTTGCCGTCTTTGCCCAGGGTCCAGACGCGGGGCATCTGCTGCTGGCGGGTCCTTCCGGCCTGTCCGGAGGCCGCTCCCCCTTGGGCCAAAGCCGCCGCGAATGGCCCTGCCTGGCCCTGCGGGCGTCCTTCGCCGCGGGGCCGGGCCTGCTCGCCGGCGGCGGCCGGGGCCCCGGCGGGCTGGCCTTCCTGCCCCGGCCGGCCGGCCATCATCCGGTCCCTCATCTCCTGGAGCATCTTGTCCATTTCCGGCTGCGTCAGAGTGGGCGTGAAGCGCAGGGCGGCATTGGGGACGCGGAGAACATCCTTGGCCTCCCCGACGATGATCGAGACGGTGGCCGTCATTCCGGGGAAGAGCTTCTTCTGGGGGTTTTCGAGGTTGACGATAGTCGTGTAGGTGACGACGTTCTGGACGGTCTCGGGGGAGAAGCGGACCTGCTGGACGACCCCCTGGAAAGTCTCGTTCTGGTATGCTTCGACCGTGAACCGGGCCTTCTGGCCTTCCTTGACCTTGCCGATATCGGACTCGTCGACGCTGCACTCGACCTTCATCTTGGTCAGGTCCGTGGCGATCTGGAAGAGGACCGGGGCCTGGAAGCTGGACTGGACCGTCTGGCCGACGTTGATCTTCCGGCTGATGACGACCCCGTCCACGGGGGCCCG
>JAWOHF010000301.1:0-3068 GCA_046496285.1 Candidatus Aminicenantota bacterium | reverse complement strand
TTTTCCAGCACGACGTCAACGTCATCTGGGACCTGGCCCCCCACGACCTGTCGATCATGGGCCATCTCATCGACAAGAAGCCGGTGGCCATCACGGCTCACGGCTCCGTCCATTTCGAGGGCGGGTACGAGGACATCGCCTACATCAACGTGGAGTTCGAAGGCAACGGCTTCATCGCCCATTTTCACGTCAACTGGCTGAGCCCGGTCAAGATCCGCAAGACCCTGATCAGCGGAGACAAGAAGATGCTGGTTTGGGACGACCTCGACCCTGACGAGAAGGTCAAGGTCTACGACCGCGGCGTCGACGTCAAGAGCGCCAACGGCAACAAGAACGGCATCCACGAGTTGCTGGTCAGCTACCGGTCGGGCGACGTCCACGTGCCGAGGCTGGAGGGCGCCGAAGCTCTCAAGGCCGAGGTCGAATACTTCGTCCGGTGCCTCGAGAAGAACGAGGAGCCGTTCAACAACGGCCGGGCCGGCCTCCAGGTGATCCGCCTTCTGGAGACCGCCGACGAGTCCATCAGGAAAGGCGGATCGAGGATCGAACTCTAAGGAGCACCCATGGAATTCCGCAGGATAGCGCCCGACGTCAAGCTGGGAAAAGACGTCAAGATCTTCGCCTTCGTCAACCTCTACGGCTGCACGATCGGCGACAACACCAAGGTCGGGACGTTCGTCGAGATCCAGAAGAACGCCTTCATCGGCCGCAACTGCAAGATCTCCTCGCATACCTTCATCTGCGAGGGGGTGACCATCGAAGACGACGTGTTCATCGGGCATAACGTCACGTTCATCAACGACATGTATCCGCGCTCGACCGCCGAGGGCGGCGGGCTCCAGACGGAGGCCGACTGGAAGGTCGTGCCGACGTTCATTCGGAAGGGAGCCTCGGTCGGGTCGAGCGCCACCGTCTTGGCCGGTGTCACGGTGGGAGAGGGCGCCATCGTCGGGGCCGGGGCCGTGGTCACCAAGGACGTGCCGCCCTGGACCGTCGTGGCCGGGAACCCGGCCCGCGTCTTGCGCAAGATCGAGAAATCGTAGATAATGAATTAGCTGTTCGGATAGGGGAAGTGAGGGCAGATGCTGAAAGAAAAGGAAGCCGCCTTCCGCAGGTTCCTGATCTTCGCCGACGTCTGCATCATCACCCTGGCCTATCTCCTGGCCTTCTTAATGCGGGACCTGATCGGCGAGTCGAACATCACCCTGACCAAGTTCGGCCTGGCCCTGGTCTTCGCCATCCCCTACTGGTGCCTGGCCCTGTACGCGAACGGAATGTACCAGTCGTTGCGGACGCGCACCTATCTCGAGATCCTGTGGGCCGTGGTCAAATCCGGGGCCATCACGTTCTTCCTGTTGGGCACCATCATCTTCCTGTTCAAGCTCCAGTTCATGAGCCGGTTCTTTTTCCTGCTCTTCATGGGCCTGAGCTTAGTCTTGATCTGGCTCGCGAAAACGGCCATCTTCATGAGCAGCCACTACGTCCGGCGCCAAGGGCTCAACACCCGGCGCCTGCTCATCGTCGGGACCGGCAAGAGGGCCGCCGCGTTCATCAAGAAGTGCGACCAGCACCCCGAGTGGGGTTTCGAGATCCTGGGGGCCATCGACGACGAGCCCGGCCGGGGCGTGTCCCAGGTGGGCCGGCTCGGCGTCATCGGGTCGCTCGACGACATCCCCCGTATCTTCCACCGGGACGCCGTCGACGAGGTCATTTTCCTCGTCCCCCGGAGCCGCCTGAACTCGCTGCAGGGCGCGATCGACAACTGCGAGATCGAGGGGGTTGTGGTGACGGTGGCCGTCGACCTGTTCGACACCAAGCTGGCCCGCTCCTCGGTCACCGAGCTCGACGGCCTGCCGCTCCTGCATTTCCGGACGACCCATGCCCGCGAGTGGGAGCTGCTGATCAAGCGCATTTTCGATTTCACGATGTCCGGCCTGGCCATCGTGGTCTTGTCGCCCCTCCTGCTCGTTTTCGCCATCCTCATCAAGGGGACCTCCAGGGGCCCCGTGTTCTTCAAGCAGACGCGGCTGGGGCTGGCCGGCAGGAGGTTCACGCTCTACAAGTTCCGGACCATGCGGCTGGGGGCCCAAGACGTGCTGTCCGATGTCGCCGACCTCAACGACATGACCACCCCGGAATTCCAGGAAAAGAAGAAGCGCTGGATCACGCCGGTCGGCCGGCTCATGCGGAAGCTCAGCATCGACGAGCTGCCCCAGCTCTTCAACGTCTTCGTCGGGCACATGAGCTTCGTCGGCCCGCGGCCGACGGTCCCCGACGAGGTCGACAAGTACAAGGATTGGCAAAGGCGCCGCTTCTCGATGAAGCCCGGGATCACCTGCCTGTGGCAGGTCAACGGCCGTAACAACCTGGCCTTCGAGGAGTGGATGAAGCTCGACCTCGAGTACCTCGACAACTGGTCGCTTTGGCTCGACGTGAAGATCCTCCTGAAGACGGTGCCGGTCGTCCTGTTCGGCATCGGGGCCTATTGAGGCTTGATGAACAGAGATCGATTCTTCCCGGTCGCGGCCCTGGCCCTCTTGGCGGCCCTTCTCTGGGCGCCCGCGAAGGCCTACGGCCAGGGCAGCACGTGGACCGGCGCGAATCTGGCCCAGATGATCGAGTCGGCCGGGTGGAGGCTGGGAGCTCTGCGGGTCAACGCCGCCCTCCAGATCATGAACGCCGGCTACGATTCCGACGTTTACTACGGGTACCGCGGCGAGCCGGCTCCCGATCTGACGCTCCAGGCGTCGGTGCCCGTCCAGATCCTTCTGCCGCTGAGCAAGAAGGTCGTCCTCGACGTCTCCGACAGCCCGCAGTACGATTTCTATCTCAAGACCGAGGGTTGGCGGGCCTGGAACAACACGTTCGCCGGCCGGGTCCACTTGGCCTTCGACAAGGTCTATCTCCAGGCCGGAGGAGACCTGGATAACAGCCGCAGGCGCCTGAGCTCGGAGCTCGAGCTCAATGTCCGGCAGAAGCGGCAGGGCTTGAACGGGCTGGCGCTCTGGCAGGTTTCGAAGGGCCTGGCCTTGTCCGCCCTCTTCGGGACCGAGGAATATGAATACGAG
>JAWOHF010000016.1:0-2572 GCA_046496285.1 Candidatus Aminicenantota bacterium | reverse complement strand
CTCAGGAACAGCTTATAAATCACGAAGATAGATAAGATTTTCCGGGAGGCGTACAGTTTGAAAATGAGCTTTTTGGGCCCAAAAACGTAAATCATGCCTCTATCTATGGCCTGTGTTTTTCGGCCTAAAAAGGCGTACTTTTCAGTTTAGGCTAGCCCAACATTTAGGTCTAAGTTATTGTATATAAGGAGAATCCTGAGGTCCGACCCCAACTCGATTGATTTTCGGCAGCCGTTCCTTTATATAGGACCGAAGAGGAACATCCCATGAAAAAACCACTGACAACCGCACTTGCCTTGGCGGCATGCCTTCTCGTCCAGGGTGCTTGGCCCGCTCCCGAAGAGCCGGGAAACCCTCTGCTCCAGTCCTGGAAGCGCCACCGCGAGCTCCGGGCGGGCTCGGAGTTCGGACTGGAATGGGTGCCGGTCGGGCCGGTCATGAACAGTGCCCGGGCAGCCTGCGTCCAGGGCGATCCGACGCGGCCGGGGACCCTCTACGCCGCATTCGGACCGGGCGGGCTCTGGAAGACGACCGACAACGGCCTCACCTGGAAGCCGATCTTCGAGGACCAGCCGGCCCCGGGCATCGGCGACGTCGCCCTGGCCCCTTCGCGCCCCGAGACGATCTGGCTGGGCACGGGCGTCGATCTCAAAAAGCCGCGCAATTTCACCATGCCGGGAACGGGCGTTTTCCGGTCCGACGACGGCGGGGAGACCTGGCGGGCCCTCGGCCTGAGCGATTCCTACCACATCGGCAAGATCGACGTCCATCCGCAAGACCCGGACATCGCCTTCGTCGCCGTCCACGGCCACTACTGGACGACCAACCCCAACCGCGGCCTGTACCGGACGCTCGACGGCGGCCTCAGCTGGGAGCACGTCCTGTACGTCGACGAGCGCACCGGCGCCAACGACGTCATCATCGCTCCCTCCGATCCGTCGGTCGTCTACGCCACGACCTGGGAAAATTACCCGGGCGTCTCCGGTCCCTCGAGCGGGGTCTGGAAGAGTGAGGACGCCGGAAAGACCTGGCGCCGCCTGTCCGGCGGATTGCCCGACGGCCCGAAGACGGGACGGATCGGAGTGGCGGTCTCGGCGGCCGACCCGGACAAGGCCTACGTCCTCATCGACAACCTGAACAAGGGCGACACCCGGGCGGCCGAGGTCTACCGGACGACCGACGGCGGCACGACCTGGGCGCGGACCCACGCCGAGGACCTTCGCATCTTCCCCCGCATCGGCTGGTATTTCGCCGACATTTATCTCAACCCGCAAGACGACGACGAAGTCTACGCCCTGGGCGTCCGGATCGCCCACAGCCGGGACGGCGGCCGGACCTTCGGTCTGCTGGGAGGGGACGTGTTCCATCTTTTTCCCAACCCGTCCCAGACGCTCCATCTCGACCACTGCGAGCTGTGGATCGACCCCGGCAATCCCGACCGTCTCGCGGTCGGCAACGACGGCGGGGTGTACACGAGCTTCGACCGGGGCAAGACCTGGCTCCACCACAACAACATCCCCGTCGGGGAGTTCTACGACATCTCGGTGGACGACCAGGACCCCTACTCGATCTACGGCGGGACCCAGGACAACGCCTCGGTCTTCGGGCCGGCCCGGGAATGGGACTACCGTTTCCCGGACGGCTGGCGCTATGTCTGGCTCGACGCCTGGTCGGGTGGGGACGGCTGCTACACGTTCGCCGATCCCGGGGATCCGAACACCGTCTACTTCTCGTCCCAGCACGGGGCCGCCCGGCGGAAGGACGTTCGCACCGGGCGCTCGGTTCCGATCATGCCCCGCCCGCCGAAGGGGTTCGCGGGCAGCATGGAATACAATTTCATCACCCCCTATTTCATTTCCCCGCACGACCGGCTGACCCTGTATCACGCCGGCAACTACGTCTTCAAGAGCGTCGATCGAGGCGACAGCTGGCGGCTCATCAGCCCCGATCTGGCCCGGTCGGCCGACCCGAGGCGAAAGTCGACGGCCGCCGGGGCCATCGCCGAATCGCCCCTCGAGCGCGGGGTCCTTTACGCCGGGACGGATACGGGGGCGTTCTGGGTCACGCTCGACGACGGCGCGACCTGGGTCGAGCGCTCGGACGGCCTGCCCGAGAACTACATCCGATGCATCACTCCGTCGAGGTTCAGTCCGACGCGCGTCTACGTGGCGGCCCCCGGCATCAACCGCGACGATCTCGGCTGCCGTCTGTTCGCGAGCGAGGACCGGGGGGTGACGTGGACTTCGCTCGCGGCGGGCCTTCCCGACGAGGTCGCCTACTGCGTGTGCGAGGACCCGACCAACGAGAACATCCTGTACGCCGGGCTCCTGCGCGGGGTCTATGTCTCGGTCGACCGGGGCATGACGCGAGGCCGGCCGGATTGTAGCCGCCTTCCAGAACGGAGACGATTTTCCCGCCACAATGTTGGTCGGCCATGGCCACGCAGCGGCGGGTCATTTCCGCGAAGGTGTCGTCGGACCAGCGCAGACCGCCGATGGGGTCGCCGGCGCGCGCGTCGAAACCGGCGGAGACGAGCAGGAAATCCGGTTTGAAAGCATCGATGGCTGGAGTG
>JAWOHF010000234.1:0-3888 GCA_046496285.1 Candidatus Aminicenantota bacterium | reverse complement strand
CCCACGGTTGCTCCGGCACACCTCAGCGTTCAGAGGGATGCTGAGATCGGTGGCGGTACGACGTGGGCCAGCAGGCCAGTAGCGAGCAGTTGACTCGTGTTCCATTGGAGGTGTAGTGTGTCAAGAATTGGACGATTGCCCATTTCTCTTCCCAAAAGCGTTACCGTCGACGTCAAGCCAGGCAACGAGGTGTTTGTAAAAGGTCCCAAGGGCCAGTTGCAGCAGAGCTTCAACCCCGACATGGCGATTGAGATCTCGGACGATGGCGTCGTCACCGTTGCCCGGCCCAGCGATGGCCACATCCATCGGATGCAACATGGCCTGACGCGTGCGCTGCTCAGCAACATGGTGACCGGCGTCTCGACCGGCTTCAAGAAAGACCTGGAGATCCAGGGCGTGGGCTATCGCGCGGAGATGAAGGGCGCCAAGCTAGTGCTGTACATGGGCTACTCCCATCCAGTCGAGATGGATGCCCCGCAGGGGATCAGCTACACAGTCGACACCAGAGCTGGCAAGATCAGCGTTGAGGGTATCGACAAGGAGCTGGTCGGCCTGACCGCAGCCCGGATCCGCAAGGTGCGGCCGCCAGAGCCTTACCATGGTAAGGGGATTCGCTACGGCGACGGTTATACTTGGAGCATGGGAGAGGGCTTCCGCCGGTTCCAGGAGTCGCAGGGGGAGACGACGCTGGCCATCGTCCTGGCCCTGCTGTTCATCTACATCATCATGTCCTCGCTGTTCGAGTCGTTCGTCTATCCGTTCACCATCCTGCTCATCGTGCCGCCGGCCATCTTCGGCGTGGCCGTGATGTTCAAGGTGACCAATATCACGCTGAACACGACCTCCTACCTGGGGCTGCTGACGCTGTTCGGGATCGTGGTCAACAACGGCATCATCCTCATCCACCACATCCGGACGCTTCGCTCGCAAGGCCTGGGCAAGAACGAGGCCATCATCCAGGGCGGCAAGGACCGCATCCGGCCGATCATCATGACGGCCATCACGACCATCTTCGGCGTCCTGCCCCTGGCTCTTCCATTCATGCTCCCGCAACTCTTCCAGGCGGTGGGGCGGAGGGCCGAGATGTGGGCGCCGATCTCGGTGGCCATCGTCGGCGGCCTGACGACATCGACCTTCTTCACTCTGATCTTCCTGCCGACCTTCTACTCGCTCGCCGACACCGCCGCCGTCCGGGTCAAGACGCTGTTCGGCTTCAAGTCGTCGAAGATCTGAGGCGGCCGGCGGAAGTTCCCGGTTGAAAAGGCGGGCCGCTTCTTCCATAATGATGCGGCCTTGAATAACGCGACATCGGCAGGCTTCCTCGAGTTCCGGGGGGTGTCCAAGCGGTTCGGCGCCGTCCGGGCCGTCGACGACGTCTCCCTCGAGCTCAAGAGAGGCGAGTTCTTCTCGCTCCTCGGCCCGAGCGGCTGCGGAAAGACGACCATGCTCCGGCTGGCCGCGGGTTTCGAGGTCCCCGACGCCGGGCGCGTCTTCCTCGACGGCCGGGACATCACCGGCCTGCCGCCCAACAAGCGCCCCGTCAACACCGTCTTCCAGAGCTACGCCCTGTTCCCCCACATGACCGTGCGCGACAACATCGCCTTCGGCCTGACCGTCGCCAAGCGGCCGAAGAGGGAGGTCCGGGACGAGGTCGACCGGATGCTGCGGCTCATCCGGATGGAGGACCAGGCCGACAAAAAACCCGATCATCTCTCGGGGGGACAAAGGCAACGGGTGGCCGTAGCTCGGGCCCTCGTCAACCGGCCACAGGTCCTGCTCCTCGACGAGCCCCTGGCCGCGCTCGACCTCAAGCTGCGCCAGAAGATGCTCATCGAGCTCGACCTGGTCCACGACGAGGTCGGCATCACCTTCCTCTACGTCACCCACGACCAGGCCGAGGCCATGAGCCTGAGCGACCGCATCGCGGTCATGGACGGCGGGCGCATCGAACAGGTCGGCGCGCCGGCCGAGATCTACGAGTCGCCCCGGACGGGGTTCGTGGCCGCGTTCATCGGCGACACGAATTTCCTGGAAGGGCGGGTCAGGGAATGCCCGGAGACGGAATACTGCCGGCTGGAGATCGCCGGTCTGGGAGAGGCCGCGTCCTTCAACGACCGGCAGGTCCGCCCGGAACAGGCCGTCGTTCTGAGCGTGCGCCCCGAGAAGATCCACATCGCCCACGAACGGCCGGAGGACGCGCCGCGGAGGAACCTCTGGGCGGCCGAGGTCGAGGACGTCATCTACCTCGGCGCCTCGACGAAATACTGGGTCCGGGCCGGGGACCACAGGGTCCAGGTCCTGCGGCAGCACTCCCGGTATTTCTACGACGACCGGCCCATCCGCTGGAAGGACCGGGTCTGGATCTGGTGGCACGCCGACGACGGCTTCCTGCTCGAAGGGGTCAAATCTCCACAATGATACATCGGCGGCGCCACTCCCGTCGGGACCCGGACATGTATCATTGTGGAGATTTGACCCCTAAGCGGCGCGCCGAGTGGCTCGTTTCGCTGCCGACGCTCGCCTGGCTGGCCCTGTTCCTGGTCATCCCCACGGCCCTCATCTTCGTTCTCGCCTTCCGGCCGGCCAATCCCTACGGGGGCATAGGCGCCGGCTGGACGCTCGAGACCGTCCGAGCCCTTTGGACGCCGAGCAACCTGGCCATCGCCGGACGGACGCTCTGGATCAGCCTGCTGACAACGGCCATATGCATCGTTCTGGCCTTGCCGGCGGGGTACACGATCGCCCGGGCTTCCGAAAAGTGGCGGAATCGGCTCATGATGCTGGTCATCGTCCCCTTCTGGACGAGCTTCCTGGTCCGGGTCTTCGCCTGGAGGTCCCTCCTTCATCCCGAGGGACCGGTCAAAGGGCTGCTCGAGGCGCTGGGGCTGGTCAGGCCTGAGACGACCTTGCTCTACAACCCGGCGGCCGTGGTGCTGGTCATGGTCTACACGTTCCTGCCGTTCACCATCCTGCCCATCTACGCGGCCGCCGAGAAGTTCGACTTCCGGATCGTCGAGGCCGCCCGCGACCTGGGCGCCCGGCCGTTCCAGGCCTTCCGGAAGGTGTTCCTTCCTGGGATCAGGCAGGGGCTGTTGACGGCCTTTCTGGTCGTCTTTATCCCGGCCTTGGGCTCCTACATCATCCCCGACCTCGTCGGCGGGCCGTCGGGCGAGATGCTGGGCAACAAGATCGCCCAACGGGTCTTCACCGACCGAAACCTGCCGCACGCGAGCGCTCTGTCGGCGGTCCTGGTGCTGGCCGTGATGGCCCCGCTCGTCGCGGTCCTGGCCCTGCAGAGAAAGAAGAAGCGGGCCGATATCATCATGGGGGAGTCGCCGTGAGGAGGAGCCGCTTCCCGGTGGCGGTCACGGCGGCCGTCCTGGCGTTTTTCTATCTGCCCATCGTCGTTCTCGTCGCCAACTCGTTCAATCCGGCCCGCTTCTCGAGCCGCTGGCAGGGCTTCTCGCTGGTATGGTACCGGAGGCTCTTCGAGTCGCCCGAGGTCTGGCAGGCGCTCCGGAACACGCTCATCGTGGCGGTGGCGGTCACGGCCATTTCGGTCGTTCTGGGGACCCTGGCCGCGTTCGCCCTGCACCGGTACGCCGCGAGCCGGCTGCAGCGCGTTCACTACACGCTCATCTACGCGCCGCTCGTCGTGCCGGAGATATTGATGGGTATCGGTCTGCTGATGTTCTTCGTCGCGGCGGGGGTGCCGCTCGGGCTGGGGACGATCATCCTGGCCCACGTCACGTTCTGCGTCAGCTTCGTGGCCATGACCGTGCTGGCCCGGCTCCAGGATTTCGACTTCTCGGTGGTCGAGGCCGCCCGGGACCTGGGCGCGGGATGGGGGCGGATCGTGCGGCGGGTCCTCGTGCCGATGCTGATGCC
>JAWOHF010000232.1:0-7929 GCA_046496285.1 Candidatus Aminicenantota bacterium | reverse complement strand
TCCTCGTCGGCGTCATCATCCTGCTGCTCTGGCTGATGGCTAATTGGGGGACATGATACCTATTACCCATTTCTTTTTTTCCTGCCCTTGGCCTTAGGGGCGAGGACCCGGCCAGTCAGCAACTCGAGACGCTTGACGAATTCCTCACTCCCCAGGGGTCTGCCTGTTTGCTCATGCTGGAGGAAATTCTTGATATCTTTAGGATCATCCCTTGCCCTTAAATAATCCGCCCAATTAGGGATGGCCGCCTCTAACGCGAAGGGAGAAAGAAGCGGGTGGGGCTCCTTCCTGACATGAGCGCGGGCGCTCGACCACTCGTAGCGCTCGGCAGCGGCGACGATGCCAGCCCTGACAGGATTCCTTTCGACGTAGCGGACGGCCGCGTACAAATGCTCTTCGTCGAGCGGGTAGGAGATGTAGCGGCCCTGCCAGAGAAATCCCTTCCAGCCTTCCCGGATATTGATCACGAGGGTATATCGGCGCTGGGCCTCTCCGAATCCGCGCGCGAAGCTGTCCTTGCTCTTGGGGACCGCGATGAGATGGACGTGGTTCTCCATGAGACAGAACGCCCAGAAGGTGATCCCGTGCTTCTTGGCCTCCCGGTCGAGCACTGTGAGGAAGAAGGCCTTGTCTTCGTCGGAAAAAAACACCTGTTGCCGGCGGTTGCCCCTCTGGATCAGGTGGTGGGGGCACCCAGGCACGACGACCCGTGCAAATCTCGGCATGTTCAATTCCTTTCATAGGGAAAGACGGCCGAGAGCCCGGGGCTTTCTCAGTGAGGGAAAAAATAGGAAACAGGTATCATGTCCCCCATTTGCCGGCCAGCTGTCCGCAGGCCGCGGCGATGTCGGCGCCCTTGGATAGGCGCAGCGTCGTTCCGACCCTTCGCTCCTCGAGCCAGCGCTTGAAACGGGCGACCTCCGCGGTGGACGGGCTCTTGAATTCGCAGCCTTCGACGGGACTGTAGGCGATCAGGTTAACTTTGGCTTTGAGCCGCCGGGTGATCGCCGCCAATCCGTCAGCGTCGTCTAGGGAATCGTTGACCCCGGCGATGACGATGTATTCGAGAGTCATCATCCGGCCGCCGGACCGGACGTACTTCTCGGCCGCCCCGACGACCTCCTCGAGGGGGAAGCGTCGGTTGATGGGCATGAGCCGGTCGCGGAGCCTGTCGGTCACGGCGTGGAGGGAGAGTGAAAAATTGATCTGAAGGTCTAGCGCCGCGAGCCGCCCGAAAGCGTCGACGAAGCCGGCCGTCGAGACGGTCATGCGCCGCGCGGCGATGCCCAGGCCCTCCGGGGCGTTCATGATGCGCAGGGCTTTCTCGACATTATCCCAGTTGTCGAGGGGCTCGCCCATGCCCATGAAGACGAAGTTGGTCGGCTCTCGTCCAAGAGTTTTCTGGATGGTGAGCAGCTGGCCCGTGATCTCCGATGTCCGGAGGTTCCGTTTGAAGCCCAAGCGGCCGCTGGCACAGAACGCGCAGGCGAACTTACAGCCGACCTGGGTCGAAAGACAGACCGTCAATCGCTTGCCGGCCGGGATGAGGACCGTCTCGACGTGCTCGCCGTCGCCGAGGCGGAAGAGGAATTTCGTCGTTCCATCGGTCGATTCGCGCTTGTCGGCGACCTCGAGGCCGCCGATCGCGAAGCGGGCGGAAAGCTTATCCCGCAGAGGCTTGGCCAGGTTGGTGAACTCGTCGAAGCTTGCCGCCTTCTTCTTGTAGAGCCATTCGAAGACCTGGGCCGCCCGGAACGGCTTTTCGCCCATGGCTTCGAGCTCGGCGCGGAGCTCCGCGAGCGTCAGATCGCGGATATCAAATGGGGGACATGATACCATTTCCCCCATTTTATCACAGACGCGACGACCCAATCCGTTCGGTAATCATCCGGATCGAGGCTCTCCTAAATGGGAAACAGGTATCATGTCCCCCATTAAAATGGCCAGGCATTCGATGTGGGGGGTGTGGGGGAAAAAGTCGTAGACCTTGATGTCCGCGAGCTCGTAGGCCTCGGCGAGCAGAGGCTTGAGGTCGCGGGCGAGCGTCGTCGGGTTGCACGAAAGATACAGGACGACCGGCACGGGGTCGCGCACCAGCGCCTCGACCATCCGGGCGTCGATCCCCCGTCTCGGCGGATCGAGCACGACGACCCCCGCCCGCCTCTCCAGGATCTCCGGCAGCCACTCCTCGCTCGTCCCCTCGCAGACCGCGAAGTTCCCGATGCGGTTGGCGGCCAGGTTCTTCTTCAGATAGGCGACGTTCTCCTCGTCCGCCTCCACTCCGAAGACCTCCCGCGCCTTCCCCGCCAGGAACATCCCGAACGTCCCCAGCCCGCAGTAGAGGTCGGCCACGACCGGGTCGCTCATCCCCGCCATGGCCGCTTCCATGTCGCCGAAGACCCGCTCGAGGATGCCGACGTTGACCTGGAAGAACGACCGCGCCCCGATGCGGTACGTCAACCCCCCGACCCTCTCCTCGATGAAGTCCCGCCCGAATAGCCGCTCCTTGGCGACCCGCTTGCCGTCGAAGACGAACCCGACCGCTCCCGCCAGGTCGTATCGAAGCCGCAGCTCCTCGAGGCCGCCGGAGATCTCGGCCAGCTCCTTCCCCGAATCCAGGTGGCAGACGACCAGCGACCGCCCGTTCGACCGGCTGCTCTTGATCTCGACGCCCGTCACCGACGTCCACGGCCCGCCGTTCATCCGCTCCCGCATTTCGGCCAGCAGGTCGTTCATCCGCTCAGGCACCAGGTAACACCGGTCCACGGGCACGAACGAGGCCTCCTCGCCCGGCTCGTTGTAGACGAACTCCGCCCGCTCCCGCTCCCAGAGCGCCTTGAGCTGGATCCTGTTCCGGTAGCCCCAGACCTCCGGCGACGGCACGACCTCCCCGACCTCGACCGCCCGCTTCAGCTCGCGCGACAGGATCTCTTCGACCTGGGCCTTCTTGACGCGGAGCTGCAAAGCGTAATCCATGTCCTGGTAGGGGGAACAGGCCAGGGAATGGCCGCAGCGCGGCTCGCGCCGGTCCGCCGACGCCTCGACGATCCGCGACGTCCGGGCTTCGGCGTAGCTCTTGCGGTCGCGGAAGACCTCGGCCTCGACGACCTCCCCCGGCAGGCCCCGGTCCGTGAAGACGACCTTGCCTTCCAGGCGCCCGAGCCGCCTCCCCGGATAGACGATCTTCTCTATGGTCAGGCGCATGCGGCTACTCCGACGGGAAGGACGCGTAGCTCCTCAGGTCGATCTTTTTTCCCTTCGCGCTCCAGGCGGTCCCGATCTCCGAGGGCAGGGCCCCCGCCTCGTAGCAGGCCTCGAGGTCCTCGCCCAAGCCGTCGACGGCCAGCCTCCGCGTGCCGTCGGCCGCGACGATGGCCCGCACCGTCTCCACCGGGAAGCCCCGGATCTCCGGCATGGAGTCCTGCATGCCGTTGACGCAGAGCGTCTGAGCGGCCGCCGCCTCCAGCCCGCAGAGGGGCCGCGTCCCGTCGCGGGCCCCGGCGATGGACCGCCACAGCTTGATCATGGGCTCGGCGTCGGGGGCGCCGTAATCCTTCCTCGAGCCGTCCTCGAGCTCGGCCCATATCCCCGAAGCGCGGCTCTCGCACCTCACCACCGCCTTCTCGAACTCGTAGCGGAAGACCGGGCCCCGCTCGGCCTCCGCGACATGCGTGACGTAGAAAAGGATCTCGACGCCGCCCTCCGTCACCACTCTCGCCGCCGCCGTGTCGAAGTTCTCGATGGCATAGGCCCGGCAAAGCTCGGCTTCGACTTCGACCGGCATGGCGCTCCGGTCGGTCTCGCCGCCCAACACGTAGAACATGTTGAGGAGGTCGTGGGCCATGGCGTTCTGGGCCGGGCTGTCGAGGACCCAACCGCCCCCGGCGACGCGCTTCCTCCCGGCCCAGTCGTTCCGCGCGTAATAGCCCTCATCCCTCGGCCAGAGATAGAGGCATTTCATCCGCTTCGCCCGGCCGAAAAGCCCCGCCTGGATGTCGCTCTTGAGCGCTTGAACGGCCCGGCTGAAGGACCACTGGTAGCCGACCGCGGCCCACCGGCCCGAGCCCTTCTCCGCGGCCATCATCTCCCGGACCTCCTGGATGGTCCCCGCCGCCGGCTTCTCGCACAGGACGTGGCTGCCCCGTTCGAGGGCCAGGCAGGTCTGTTCGCGGTGGAACTGGATGGGGGAGGAGAGAACGGCCAGCTCGGCCTTCCTGTTGCGGAAAAAATCCGTCAGGCCGACGAAGCACGGCACGCCCAGGGCGCGAAGCTCTTTGTACTGCTGACAGCGGTTCGGCTGGGGATCGACCGCGCCCGCGATCCGGAAAAAGCCCTCGCTCTCCCTCCGGAGCAGCTCGCGGACATAGGCCTGGCCCATGCCGCCGATGCCGACGAGCACGAGCGATACGGGGGCTTCGATCGGCGCCTCCTTCGGGCCTAATAGTGACACAGCCGCCGGTATTCGTCCAGCATGGCCATGTAATTCTCGTACTTCGTCCCGACGGCGACGCTGTGGCTCGCGCCCAGGATGAAGCGGCCGCCCGGCTTGGCGCAGGCCATGGCCCGCCGCACGTCCGCCCGGACGTCCTCCGGCGTCCCCCCGACCAGGTTCTCGACGGCCACTCCGCCCCACAAAGTGAGGCGGTCGCCGTAGTCCCGCTTGAGCCGGCAGAGGTCCATCCCGGCCGTCGGCTGGATGGACTGGTAGGCGTCGAAGCCGATGTCGACGAAGTAGTCCATCAGCAGGTTGATGTTGCCGCAGCAGTGCTTGAGGATCTTCTTGCCGTACCGCTCCTTGACGTTCCGGGCCCGGGCCTTGTTGGCCTCGAGGAAAAAGTCGCGGAACATGGCCGGGCCGATGAGCGGGCCCGTCTTGTATCCGAGGTCCTCGGCCCACAGGACGGCGTCCGAATCGGGATGGACGAAGACCTCGTCGGCCAGGTTCTGCTCCCGCACGCGGAGGGCCGTCGCCGCCCGGACGGCCTCGGGGTTGGCGGCGAGCTCCAGGAGCCCGCGCTCCATGCCCCCGAGGAGCACGATGCCGATCGACCCTCCCGACGGGCCGCAGATGAACTTCTCGTCCTTGAGCCGTTGGACGACCGTGTCGAGGATGCGCCAGGACCGCTCGTCGCGGACGGGGCGCTCGGGCTCGCGCTCGAATTCCGCGGCCGTGAACACCCGGGCGTCCCGGACCGGGTCGTGCACACAGGTGATGTCGCGGGTCGCCTCCGACTGCTTGTAGATGCGCCCGAAGCGGTCCTCCCAGGTGTTGGCGTCGATCCGGCGCGGCGGCGGGTCGCCGGTCTCCGGCGGCATCTCCCAGGTGGCCATCGGGAAGGTGACGATATCGAGCTCGAGCCGGCGGTGGAGCTCCAGGTGGTCCTCGAGCCAGCTCTGGGCGACCTCGTCGCGGCGGCCTTCCCAGAAGGCGATCTGCGACTTGGCCTTGGCCCGCAGGTACGTCTCGTGACCGATGATCCGTTCGACCGTGTCGAAATCGACGGCGAACTCGCCGTAAGGGACGCGGTCCGGGACCCGGCCCTCGAGGGCCGCCGCGACCCGCTCCTTGGACGTCATTTCCGGCCCGCCCTGCGCTCGAGGAGGTCGGTCTCGACGAAGGCCTTCGCGCGCCTGTCGAACCGGAGCGTCTTGACCTCGAAGCCCTTCAGACGGACTTTCGCTCTCGCGCCGAAGACCGGGAGCTTGAGGGTCACGGCGCGCTCCCTCCCCGTCGGCTCGAAGAGCCGGACGACGACGTCGCGGCCGTCCTCGGACTTTTTAAGCGCCGAACACTCGACGGCTTGGCCGTCGAGGACGAGGGCCGGCTTGGGCTTCCGCCCGGTCCCGGGCGGGCCGTAGGCCAGGACATAGGGCCTTTCGTTGCGGACCTGGGCCTCCCGGCCGATGCTCTCCATTCTCTCTTCGAGCGAGCCGCCGTTGATCCAGAACCGGAACAGCCGCTCTCCCTGGTCCTGCCGCGGGACGAACCGGTCGCGGACGACGGCCAGCCTGTCCTCCCAGGTGTCGGCCGCGTAGGCGGGGGAGCGGAGCAGCGACAGGCGCAGCTCGCCGTCGCGGAAGTCCGATCCGTGGACGCCGTCGTTGACGACAGTGAAGGCCGCCTGGTCCGCCTCGGAGACGAGGGCCAGCCATTTCTGGGAAACGGCTTCGTCGCCGTCGCTCGGCAGCTCGTCGGCGCCGAAGGCGACCTGGCCCCTGAACCGGGGCGATCTCAGCTTGGACGGCAACGAGAGCTTCAGCATCTTGTCCTTCTCGTTCCACAGGACGCGGACATCGACCTCGATCCCGGCGCCGCGCTTGGGGAGCTTGTATGTCAGGATGACCGCCGAATTCCCATAGCATAGAACGGCCTCGACGACCGCCCGGACCGGTCCGTCCTCGATCAGCCGGACCGACGGCAGGCCCTCGCCGCGGAGGCCCGAGATCCGGGCGGCTTCCCCGGGGTCGGCGAGCGCGAAACGGCCTTCGAGGTTGCGGAAGCTGCGGACCTTCATGCCCCAGGGGTCGGCGTTGTCGGCGATGACCAGCGGGGCGAACGCGCCGGCTTCCAGGAAATCGACGGCCCCGGCCCGGTACCGGTCGAGCAGGCCCGTACGGGCATTGACGGCCGCGACGAGGTCTCCGGTCTCGACTCCGATGTGCTCGGGCGTGACGATCGTGGAGTGGACGCCGGTCTTGCCAGCGGCCGGCGCCTCTCCGCCTTTTTCCAGCCGGCAGTCGAACCGGCTCATCTGCGACGGCGCCAGTTCAGCTTCGAAGACGACCTTCTTGCGCCACTCGACGCTGAGATGGCTGTCCTCCTTTTCGGTCTGGCTGGGGATGTCCTTCCCGCGCTCGAAGAGGCGGACGACCCAGCGGCTCTTGTCATAGTTCGGCTCCCAGGGCTCGAACTCGCACTCGACGATCGTCCGCACCGGATACGGATGGGGGTTGTGGACGAAAAGCGGCATCGTCCCGGCCGCCGCCTTGGGCTCCCCCGCGGCCAGAGCGAAAAAGGCCCGGGCCTTGATGCGGGATAGGATCTCGAGGCCGTGCCCGATGCACTGCACGGCCCCCTCTTCGCCGGCCGGGATGCAGGAGCCCGGCAGGATGTCGTGGAACTCGGTGAAGGCCAGGTCCTTCCCGGCCTGCTTCAGCTCTTCGGCGGGGTAGGCGAGAAGGCCGTTCATCCAGGCGGCAGCGGCCATTTTCTCGGCCGAGTAGAGCTCGTTCTCGAGCCGCCGATGGCCCTGCTTGACCCGGGACATCGAGGTGTAGCAGCCGACGGCCCAGGGATTGAGGTCCTGTTCGCGCCGCGGCAGGTTCGCGCGGTCGGCCTCGAGCTCTTCGAAATAGGCGTCCGGGGTCGAGTGGACGATGTCCAGGTCGGGCCGTTCGGCGGCCAGCGAGCCGAGGTCGGCCAGGTCCTTTCGCGACGGGCCGCCGCCGTGGTTGCCGATGCCCCAGAGGTGGACGACGAGGCCCTTTTCCGGGTGTTCGGCCAGCCACTTCTCCAGCCGCTCGCGCTCTCCGCCTCCGACCGAGCAGTAATGGGCCGAGGCCCGGTTGGCCAGGACCTCGGACCCGTCGTAGCCGACCCAGACGAACTCGTCGCGGGGGAGAGGGCGTTCCTTTTCTCCCGGCCGGCAGCAGAGATAGGCCGTGTGCCCGCTCTTGGCCACGATCTGGACCAGGCCGCGGGTGTGGCCGAAGGGGTCGAGGTTGACCGCCGTCCGGGGCTCGACCCCGAATTTTTCGGCGAAGTAGCGCTTGCCGAGCAGGATCTGGCGGACGAACGACTCGCCGCTCGGCATGTTGCAGTCGGGCTGGACGTACCAGCCGCCCATGACGTGCCATTTTCCCTGCCGGACGAGCTTGCGGATCCTGCGGAACAGGGCCGGCTCGTGCTCCTCGACCCACTCGTAGAGA
>JAWOHF010000012.1:0-3236 GCA_046496285.1 Candidatus Aminicenantota bacterium | reverse complement strand
GCCCGCCGTCCTCTGGAACTCGAGCAGGGCCGGCTTGTCCTTCTCGGGCAGCGTGGCCAGGGCCAGCGCCTCGACGACGAAGGTCTGCGGCTCGCCGATGGGCGTGAGCACGTTGTCGACCATCTTGCCGAGCGCCGCCGTGAACGTGCCGGGCACGACCAGCGGCCCGACCGGCGCCGACTCCCACATCTCCCTCTCCGGCTCCACGAGCACGGTCGGGTAGACGGGCGGGTACCGCAAGTTCCAGGAGACACGATGGAGGCCCTTTCCGGCGGGCCCGGCGATGCGGCCGACGACCTGGCCCGCCTCATCGGAAATGGTCAGGACGACCGAAGGCTTGTCTTCGCGCTCCTCCGCCTTGAGACGGTCCCAGCCGGGGAAGGGCACGGGCCGACCTTCCTTCTCGAGGCGGCGCTCCTCCTCGCGCCGGGCCTCGGCCCGCGAGAGGATGGGCTCCTTCAGGTAGTAGGTGAACACGGCCCCGAACGGCGGGTTGGGGGCCAGATAGAACGTCTCCCCGAGGCAGCCCTTCTCGCTGGTGTCGAGCGGCCGCCGCGGTACGTAGCGCAGGGCCTTGCGGACCGGCATGAGCGCGCCCTCCCGCCCGAGCGTTTGCGGATCGAGGTGCCGAAGCGGCGAGATGTCGTCGAGGATGAAAAAGCCGCGCCCGAACGAGGCCCCGACCAGGTCGCCCTCGCGGTCGTGGACCTCGATGTGGCGGAAGGAAATGGTCGGCACCCCGCCGCCCATCTTCGTCCAAACCTTGCCGCCGTCGAGCGTGACGTAGATGCCGTACTCGGTGCCCGCGAAGAGGATGTCCTTCTTGACCGGGTCCTGGGCCACGGACCAGACGAAGGCCCTCGGCGGCAGGCCGGCGCCGATATTGGTCCAGGTCCGGCCCCGGTCGCGGCTGGCCAGGAGATAGGGCTTGGTATCGCCGTTCTTGTGGTTGTCGACGGCCGCGAAGACCGCGTCGGGGTCGTGCTTGCACGCTTTGATCTCGTTGACGAAGAAGAAGTCGGGAATGCCGGGGATGCGGTCGATCTTCCTCCACGCCTTTCCTCCGTCCTCGGTCACCTGGATGAGCCCGTCGTCCGTGCCGGCGTAGATCAGGCCATCCTGGAGCCGCGACTCGGAAATGGTCGTGACCGTGCTGAACATCGACATGGCCCCGTGGTCCCAGAGCGCGTCGGCGCTCCACTGCCGGCCCATGATCGGCTGTTCGAGCCGGAAGATGTCCCGGGTCAGATCGGGGCTGATCCGCGCCCAGGAGTCGCCGCGGTCGTCGCTCCGCCAAAGATACTGGGAGGCGTAGTAGATCCTGGTGTGAGAGTGGGGGCTGACGATGACCGGGGAGTCCCAATTGAAGCGCAGGGCCGGCTCGCCCGGCTCGGGTTTCGGGCTGATATAGACCGTCTCGTGGCTCTTCCGGTCGTAGCGGAGAAGGTTGCCCTCCTGCCATTCCAGATAAATGATGTTGGGGTCCCCCGGGTCGATGGCCGAGGCGTAGCCGTCGGCGCCGTAGGTGATGGTCCAGTCGAAATTCGTGATGCCGTTGGCATTGAGCGTCCGGGACGGCCCGAGCTGGCTGCCGTTGTCCTGGGTCCCGCCGTGGACGTTGTAGAAGGGGAGGTCGTTGTCGAGGGCCAGCTTGTAGAACTGGGTGACGGGCAGGTTCTCGAAGAAACGCCAGGTGGCGCCTTCGTCGTGGCTTTCATAGACGCCGCCGTCGCTGCCGTTGAGGATGTAGCCGGGCTCGCCCTTGAGAAAGGCCATGGCGTGGTTGTCGCCGTGCTTGTTCTTCTCCGGGACGCGGCGCCAGGACTTGCCGCCGTCGTCCGTCACCCGCATGCCGGGGTCCATCTGGTAGACCCTGTCGAAGCGGTTGGGGTCGGCGAAGATCTCCTGGTAGTAGTGGGGGCCCGTGCCGCCGCTGATGTACGAGCTGCGCTTCTCCCAGCTCTCGCCGCGGTCGGTCGACCGGTAGAAGCCCTTTTCGGCCGGCCCGGCCTCGACCGTGGCGTAGACGACCCGGGGATCGAGGGGCGAGACAGCCAGGCCGATCTTGCCGACGTCGCCCTTGGGCAGGCCGACCGTCAGCTTGCGCCACGTCCGTCCGGCGTCCTCGGACTTGTGGATCCCCGACTCGGGCCCGCCGCCCATGAAGGCGGCCACGCTGCGGCGCCTCTGGTAGGCGGCGGCGTAGATGATGTCGGGGTTCTCGGGATCGAACTCGGCCGACGTGACGCCGGTGTCCTTGGAGATCTCGAGAGAGAGCGTCCAAGCGTTTCCGCCGTCGGTCGTCTTGTAGAGGCCGCGCTCGCCCCCGGCCGACCAGAGCGGGCCCTCGGCCGCGACGTAGACGACGCGCGGGTCGCGGGGGTCGACGAGGATGCGTCCGATGTGCTCGGAACGGGCGAGGCCCATGTTCGTCCAGGTCCGGCCTCCGTTCAGGCTCTTGTAGACCCCGTCGCCGATGCCGACGTGCCGGCCGCTGACGTTCTCGCCCGTGCCGACCCAGACGACCTCGGGATTGACGGGATCGAGGGTGGCGCAGCCGATGGAGTAGGACCCTTCGGCGTCGAAGACGGGCGTCCAGGTCGTGCCGGCGTTCTCGGTCTTCCAGACCCCGCCCGAGCCGACGGCGACGTACCACGTGCTCCGCTTCCGGGGATGGATGACGATGTCGCTGATGCGGCCGCTCATCAGGGCCGGTCCGATGTTGCGGAACGCGAGGCCCGACAGGAGCTCGGGCGTCACGGCGCCCTTGTCCGCGGCCGGGGCGGCGGCCTTGGCTTGGGCCTTGACCTGGGGCTCCGCTGGGGCCCCGGCAAGGGCTTCTGGACTCGATGCCGTGACGGAGGCCGCGATGGTGAAGTTGATAGCCGTGGCGGCGAACAAGATAGCTACGGTCCTGAGGGCGACGACCGCGGGGGCCTTGATGCGTCGTTTCATCATGACATCCTCCTCCTCTTTCCTCTTCTTCCTGCGGCCGACCGGCCGCCCGGGCTGGCCCCTGGGCGATGGGCGCAAGGAACGAAACATGATTATGATGCGCCCGGGCCGGGGAATCAAGGCCGGCCTTGCATTTTTCCGGCCTTCCCCGTATCTTTATCGGTAGAGACCCGGCCTCCGGCATCTCCGGCCCGGAGGGCCTGGGGCATCTCGACCGGAAGGAGAATATAATGGGCGCTTTGATCGTTCTGCTGATCATCGTCGGGGCCCTCGTCCTGATC
>JAWOHF010000353.1:0-5757 GCA_046496285.1 Candidatus Aminicenantota bacterium | reverse complement strand
CGACTTCCTCGAAACGATCCAACCGCAGGACCTGATCAAGAACGCCGTGATCATGGCCGCTTTCGCTTGGCACGCGGCCACGGCCGACGAGCTCGTGCCCCGCAAGGCCCGTTTGGGGTCGGACCTCAGGATGTGATTTGAAATCAATCCATTAGCTGTTCCGAGGGCCTGCCCAACAGTTTGGCGGGGGCTATATTTTGGCGTTTATTGGGGCAAAAACAATGAGGGACACGTACCTACGGTACATGTCCCCTGCCCCAAGCCCCCCTCCCACGGCTCTGAGGGAAGCCTCCCCGAGAACACCGTCAGTCGACGATCGCGTATTTGACGCCCTCGAGCAGGCCATCCTCGAGAACCTCGAGGGCTAGGACCGTACGCCCCGAGACCGTCAGGGGATGGCGGGCCAGTCCGTGCAGGCTGACTCCCTTCGGCAGCGGAAGGTAGAAGCTGTCGAGATACTCTCCGCCGGGGCTGATGACATCCACGAGGACACCCTTGCCCGGCTCGACGGTCGAGGTCACGGCCCAGACGCGGCCGTCGACGGCCCAAAGCTTCTGGATGTCGTTGAAGTGGTCCCGCGGCGGCGCCAGGCGACGGGCCCCTCCGGGCGCCTCATCCGACTTCTCGGGCGCATACTTCACCCGGCGGTAATCGCGCCGGATGGTCCGGACGACCGCATTCTTCGCGGGATCGACGATGTTGATGACATAGCCGTCCTCGTTGGCCACGGCGACGAGCCCGTCCCCGAGCGGGGCGCAGAGCAGGAAGGTCATGTAGTCGGCGATGACGGCGCCGGGAAGCCGCTTGACGAACCACTTGGTGGGGAAGGTCAGGGACGTCGCCTCCACGCGCCCCTCCCCGCTCATGAGTTTGAGGGTCCAGACGATGTCCAGGAGGTCGCCCTCGGATTTCTGGACCTTGTCGAACTCGGGAGGCGCGTTGACGGCCGCAAGCAGGCGCCCGCTGTAAGGCCCGAGGAGCCGCGAAACGGGGGCGTCCGGCTTGAACTCGCGGAGGAACTTGCCGTCGAGACCCGTCACGACGCACTTCATCGGGCTCTCCTGGAAAGCCAGGACCTCGCCGTCCCGGACGAGGTAGTCCCCGATCTGCCGGAGCTCGCCCGGCCCCTGCCCGGCCCGGAACATGTTGACGACGAACTTCCCCGCGGCGTCGAACCTCAGGAACTCGCCGTCGTCGACGACCATCATGCCTCCATCCGGGGCGGGCTGGAGGTTCTTGGGGCTCTTGAAGAAGAACCCGCCCTGGGCGTCCGAGATCCTGAACACCTCGCGGAGCTCGAGGACGCGCCCGGCCCGGGGGCTTTTGGGCTTGGATGGCAGGGTGACCGTCTCCTGAGCGAAGGCCGCGGTGGACACGAAAGCCATTGTCAACATCAGGACGAGAGCCAAAGGCGTCTTTCTCATCAATACCTCCTCGGGGCCGGGCTCATTGGTCCGGTTTATCGTCTAGATTAGAAATACGCCTCAGCCTCCAAAAATGTTACATTTGGGGTCGGACCTCAGGATCTCATATAAAATCAACTGCTTAGTCTAGCTGATCGCTTTATCATCAGTTTGGGCGGGAGGCTTTTTTGGCGTTTTTCCGGGCAAAAACGCACCGGACGGCAAAACAGGGACATGACATCGAACCGGATCGCTGTTGACCGGGTCCGCGCGATGATGTTTAATGGGCCCAGCAGATCCTGAGGAAGCCGGCGGCCCGCCCCACGGCAGAGGACGGGAAGAACCGGACCTTTCGCAGAGGAGGGGAACATGGATAAGGTCCAGATCACGGGCATTCGCTGGTTCGCCCGAATACTGGGGGCTCTGTTGGTGTTGTTCTTCGTGGGCAGCGTCATCAACGGGATGGTCGATCCGCCCGTTCACGGGACAGGGAAGATGACCTCCCAAGCGCTCGTCCTCATGGCGGGTATGATCGCCATGGTCCTGGGCATCATCATTGCCTGGTTTCGCGAGGGCCTAGGCGGCCTGCTCGTCGTTGGGGGGTTCATCTACTTTGTGGCGGTCGAGCTGATCCAGAGGAAGCAGTTCGACGCCTGGTTCTTGCTGGCCTTCCTGGCCGTCGGCGTGCTTCACCTGATCTGCTGGCGGCAATCCAAGCAGGCCCGAACCTAATTGTAGAGTTGTTTCAGTTGGGGTCGGACCTCAGGATATGATTTAATATCAACTCGTTGGCTGTTGCGACACCCTGCTCAACAGTTTGCCGGGGTCCCGGTTTTCGCGTTTTTGAGGGCAAAACCGTGAAGTGAGTGCGGACACGTGCCTTCGGCGCGTCAGCCGTGCCCGTTCGCAAAACACCCCCTCATTCACCCTTCGAGGCGATGGAGGGCTAACCCGCCCGCCCCTAGCATGGTGAACGTATCACACGCCGGCCCTTGCGGCAGTTGACAGCCCCTAAAGGACGGAGTAGCGTCTGAGCTTGAAAAAACGGAACGATCCGGGTCATCGAGCCGAAGGAGAGAAGATGCGCACATTCATCAAAAAGCGCCTTGTTCTGCTGATGATCATCGCGCTGTTCGCCTGGGCGGGATCAGCCGCCGCCCGCCAAGACCCGGTGCCCGCGTGCGCCGTGTGCAAGGCCAAACCCACGAAAGGCCCTGACGGCCGCTGGACGATCGTCCACGAAAAATGGTGCAAGTATTATAACCCTCCCGCGGCATCTTCGGGCCGCGCCGGAGGAGAGGTGCCTCCAGCGTCAGCGACGCCCCCCTCTCCCTCCACCGTCAGTCCCTCCCGAAGGGCGCTTGAAGAGGCCGAGAGCCTTCGCCGGTTCGAAGAAGAGAAGGACAATCTCATAAGGGGCCTCAAGGGAGGCAGCGCGGGCTCGAGCGGGATGAAGACTGGCGCCGCCGTCGATCTGGGGCTCAAGGACGGCTCTACGGCCCCCGAGCTCCTCCGGGAACAGAGAGAGTTCGAGCAGAACAACGCCGCCTGGAAGGACGACCAGGCCCGCCGCGTCCAGCAGAGGCTCATCGAGCCCAACCCTTATTGCCGGGCGATCATGAATTCTTTGAAGGCAAAGGTCCCGCCGCTTCCGGGCAGTTTGTTCGACAAATTGAAATCCGGCGACGTGCTCCTTTTCGAAGCGAACGACTTGACGGGCAAAGCCATCATGTTCGGCGACCGCCTTGTCTCCCGGGATCCGCGCTCGCCCCTGTCCCACACGCTCATCTATCTCAAGGAGATCAACGGCAAGAAGCTCTTCCTGGACAATACCCGCGGCCGGGGGAAGGGCTCTCGCATTATCCTCGAAGACGAAGTCCGGAGACTCTACGGCGACCGCCAGACCTATGTGGCCCAGCTCGTGACCCCCTTAAAGCCGGAGGAAGCCGAGGCGCTCTATGCGGCAGCCAAGGAATTGACGCTCAAAGAGCGCACGAGCTCGCACGGCATTTTGGATGGGAGTCATTACGGGGCCTGGGGCGATGACATGGTCTGTTCCGAGGTGTCGCGCTGGGCTCTGCTCAAGGCGGGACGCAAGATCGAGGCCACGGGATCGTTGGCCAAGAGGCTCCTCGGCATCGAATACAGTCCGGCGGATTTCTTCTCCAACAATCAGGATTTTCTCGTCATCCACGAGATCTTCTTCCGGTGAAAGGACACCCAACAATGAAGACATCTGTGATCCTCTTTTCTGTACTTTCGCTCATGTTCTGCGGGGCCGGAGCGGCTTTCGGGCAGCAGGGCATTCCCGAGGAAGCGCGCCGGCATTTCGACCGCGGCATAGCCGCCGTGGAGATGGCCACGACCGCCGCCGATTATGAATCCGCGATCAAGGAATTCAAGGAGGCGGTACGGCTTGCGCCCGACTGGCCGGATGCCTACTACAACCTGGGCCTGGTGCAGGAGAAGGCGGGCAAGCTTGGCGAGGCGGTAGAGAGCTATAAGAGCTATCTCCGGGTCTCTCCCGAAGCGGACGACGCGGAGGCGGTCAAGAGCCTCGTCAACAAGCTGGAATATATGGCGGAAAGAGAGAATGAGATCAATAAAGTCTACGGGTTGATGCTCATGAAGACGGACCAGGTGCGTTGGGTGAGAATCAGCAAGAATGGTGACGATCAACCGGATTGGGAAGTCGAACATAATAGCTATCTTGTGCCGGTTAAGAACCTGCCTCTTTTCTCTATGGAAGATGGTTCATTGTTTAAAAACGCTTATCTCGTTGACTCATCTATTTATCGGAAAAGGAGCGTCAGTCGCCCCATGCAGGGGCAGACCGGCCCCCGCCGGGGGGCCATAGTTAAGGTCAATGGCCGTTTTTTCGAATACAGGTACGGCTTTACAATGAGAATAGATTATAAATATGAAGATACGGATGGCGGCGAACTATCCATCAAGGCCGAGATCGTCTCGACCGACCCGCCTCGCATCAAGAGGGAACAACAGGTGAAGTGGCCGGATGGGCTAACCTCGGTGACGGAATTTGTTTATGAATTGGATGATTTCGTGGCGCGTGTCGAGGCCGAGGCATCGAAGCCCGATCCCGTCGACGTCAAACAGAGGCAAGAGATCGAGAGTCTGATCGCGGCTGGCGGCGACGTCAATGCTCCGGACAGTTCGGGCAAGCCCCCACTGTTCAGAGCGGTCGAATCCTCCCAAGTCCAGATCATCGAGCTGCTGCTCGCTAACGGAGCGAACATCAACGCCAAGGATGCCTCCGGTGAACCGCTGATCCGCAAGGCCGCCTTTCGAGATGATACGAAGATCATCGAGCTCTTGATCGACAAAGGGGTTGATATCAACGCGAAGGACAAAACAGGTTGGACGGCCCTGCATTCTGCGAGCGCGAACGCCGCCGGCCTGCTGCTCGCCAAGGGCGCGGATATCAATGCGAAAAACGACTCCGGTTGGACGCCCCTTTTCAATGCTTGCGAGTATTATCAGCCGGAGTTGGCCCGGATCCTGATCGCCCTTGGCGCTGACGTCGGCGCCCCGGATAAATTCGGCCAAACCCCCCTCCATGCGGCGGCTGGCCGCGGACACATGGACCTGGCGGAACTCCTGATCTCCAAGGGCGCCGAGGTCAACGCCAAGGATCGTCGGGGTGAGACGCCGCTCGACAAGGCAAAATTCGCCCTGAAGGTTCACAAGCGTGATGCCTACAGGAAAATGATCGACCTCCTGAAGAAACACGGGGCTAGATAGGAACGCCCTTCGATCCCGAGATATAAAGAAAGAGAGACACATCGATGAAAATCTCAACCGCACTCAAGGGGGCCGCCGTGGCCGCCGTCGGACTTGTCATCCTGGTTTCGTTCCTCCGGGCTCAGAGCGCCGAGATCAGGTATGAGGGCTTCCGGATCGTCGACGAAGAGGGGACCACCCGCGTCGACCGGGGGCAGACCGTTCGATTCGGCCTCATCGGGAACGACCTCAAAGACCTGACGATCCACCTCGACGCCGCGACCAAGGACCTGACCTTCAAGGTGACCCGCGATGTCCTGAAGGACGGCAGCAATTTCGCCAAATGGTTCGCGAAAGAATGCCGTGACCTGACGAGCGTCGACGGGACGCCGTTCACCCATGAGCCCTTCCTGATCGGGGCCTATGCCGGCCTTTCGCCGTCGCTGACGGCCGAGTACGCCCTGCACGCGGCCCTGAAAGAGATCGCCGATAAGATTGGCCTGCCCATGCCGGAAAGAACGTTCGTGATTTACGGCGCCGAGAAGAAGCCGATCTACGAATTCTTCTGCTATCCCGCGGACCCGAAGAAAGGGCCGGCCAAGGACCCGACGCC
>JAWOHF010000207.1:0-10206 GCA_046496285.1 Candidatus Aminicenantota bacterium | reverse complement strand
CATAAACTCGACATGGTAATCCTTGGAGCAGATGTATATGAGGCCATCGAAGCCTTCCACCATGGCCCGGTAGCGCTCTTCGCTATCCTGCAACGCCTCCTGGGCACGCCTGTGCTCAGCGGCCCCGGCCTCCAGTTCCCGAACCCTTTGCAACAACTCTTCATAGCTTGGTTTTTTGCTCACTGGAAAATCTCCCACCATGTCCGAGTAAAGATCCGAGTCCAGAGGGCTCGTCTTTGGTCCAAGCCCAGAGGGCATGAGTCGGTGTGATTGCGTCGGCCAAATCCCAATCCCCGAATTCCGGGCTTCGAGGCCGGACATCAGGTGGAGCTTGCGGAACTGATGGTCCGCCGCCTCGGCGGGTGGGACCTCAAGGTCCGGTTCACCACCTCGGGGACGGTGGCGACGATGTACGCGGTGATGCTGGCCCAGGGCCTGACCGGGCGCGAGCTCGTCTTGAAGGTCGGCGGGGGCTGGCACGGGTCCTCCCCCTATCTCCTCAAGGGCGTCAAGTTTTTTCAAGGACCCGGTTTCGGGGGCCGGGATTCGGCCGGCGTCCCTGACGACATCCTTCGGCGGACCCTCGTCACCCGGTTCAACGACGGCGAGGCCCTGGAGCGGACCTTCAAGGAGAAAGGCGACCGCCTCGCCTGTTTCATCGTCGAACCGTTCCTGGGCGTGGGCGGCTTCCTGCCCGCTTCGAGGGAATACCTTCGGCGGGCCAGGGAGCTGACCCGGAAGCACGGGGTCCTACTGGTCTTTGACGAGATCATATCGGGCTTCCGGTTCGCGTCTACGGGCCTCCAGACGCTTTACGGCGTGCGGCCCGATCTGTCCGCTTTCGGCAAGATCATCGGCGGCGGCCACGCGGTCTCGGCTGTGGTCGGCGACCGGCGGATCATGGAAGGCTGCGAGCGCGGCAAGAGCGCCGGCGGCCGGGTCCTGTTCGAGGGCGGGACGTTCTCGGCCCATTCCGAGTACATGAAGGCCGGGTTGATCATGCTCGGGCATCTCGTCGGCAAGGCCGCCTCGATCTATCCCCGTCTGGCCCGTCAAGGTGACGCGCTGAGGGCGGGCATCGAACGGGTCTTCGCGGCCGAGGGGATCGACGCCAGGTGCACCGGGTCGGGCAACGAAGTCGTCCCGGGGAGCTCGCTCTTCATGGTCCATTTCCCAAGGGGAGGGGCCCCCGTCTCCACCCCTCAGGACGTCCTCGACGACCGGCGGTCGGACGTCGCTTTGAGAGAGGAGATCCTCAAGCTGGCCCTGCTCGTCCGCGGCGTCAACGTCGTCCACGGCGGCGGCGCCATCTCCGTCTCTCACCGGGAGAAGGACCTCCGGCGGACGATCGAGGCCTACGGAGAGACGGCCAAGCTCTTCAGGAAGTACCTGGGTTAGCCCGGGCCGGCCCTCAGCCCTCTTTTCTCAACTCGAACGTGTATTCTCCACTGCCCGTCCGGACATGGGCCCGTCCGCCCTCATCGCCCTCATAGGTCACGTCGGGGATGGGTTCGGCTTCCGGCCCCGGCCGAAGGGGCATCCCGGATTCGAAGAGGCGGGCCGCGGGCCAGAGCAAAGGCAGTTGGACCTCGGCGCTCGAACCGACCGGGACCGTGACCTCCAGGGTGAACGAATCCGCCCCCTTTTTCCAGGCCGACCGGACCTTTCCAGCCACCGTCTCGAGGCTGGCCTCGGCCGATGTCAGATCTCCCAGGACGTGGGGCCGTACGCGGACGGACTTCCAGCCCGGCCGAAGCGGGCTCAATCCGGCGATCGTCCTGTAGAACCAGGCGTCCACGCTGCCGAGCATGATGTGGTTCTGGGAATTCATGGCGTGGCCGGTCAATTTCTCCCACCTTTCCCAGAGTGTCGTCGCGTCCTCGGCGAGCATGTAGCCCCAGCCCGGGTAGCTTTTGTGGGTCACCATCCGGTAGGCGACGTCGCCGCGCCCGTTGTCGACGAGGACGTCGAGGATGTATCTCGTCCCGAGGATCCCGGTGTCGACATGGTAGTCCTGCTGGCGAATGATGCTCTGGAGGAGGCTGGCCAGGACGCCGTCCTTTTTCGCGGCCGGGACCATGTCCAGGTAAAGCGGCAGGGCATTGGAGGTCTGATTGGGATAGGTGTCGACGGAGCTGACCCGGACGGCGGCGTACTGAGTCTCGCCCAGGAACTCCCGGTTGAAGGCCTCCAGGATCGCGACGGCCAGTCTTTCGTATCCCCGGACCTCCTCGGCGCGGCCGAGGACGGATGCCAGGCGGGCGAGGATGAGAACGTCGTGATAGAAATACCAGGTCGAGGTCAGCTCCACGGGCGTTTTCTTGGGTACGATGCCTCCGGGCGGGCACCAGTCCCCGTACTTTCCGAGCGTCCTGATGATGTGCCGGTCGGCGTTGGCCGCTAGGAAGTCGACATATCTCTTGAGATGGAGGTAGTGGCGGGCGATGATCCGTTTGTCGCCGTAATGCTCCCACAGCAGGGCGACAAGGGTCGGATAGGCCGAGCTCCAGGCCGGGTCCGCGGGGTAGAGGCGGGGCAGATAGGGAGGGACGACGTCGGGCAGGCTTCCGTCCTCTTTCTGGGCCAGCCGGATGTCCTCCAGGAACTTCGAGTAGAAGGCCGCCATGTCGAAGTTGAAGACGGCTTCTTCGGCCGACAGGTGGGCGTCGCCGAGCCAGCCGTGCCGCTCGTCGCGCTGGGGGCAGTCGGTCGGGATGCTCATGAGGTTGGAGAGCTGTCCCCAAAGCACGTTCTGATGGATCCGGTTGAGCATGTCGTTCGAGCAGCAAAAGGAGCCGTTGCGAGGGACGTCGGAATGGACGAAGCAGCCCTCGAGAGCCCCGACCCCCGGTTGCCCGGGGTAACCCGTGACCTCGACGTAGCGGAAGCCGTGGTAAGTGAACCGCGGTTCAAAGACCTCGGGGCCGCCGCCCCGGAGGACATAGACGTCGGTGGCCTCGGCGTTCTCGTTCGGTCCGACGTTGATCGAGCCGTCCTCGTGGAGAAGCTCGGCGTGGCGCAGCCGGACCTCGGTGCCCTTGGGCCCTTCGACCTTCAGTCGGACCCAGCCCGAGAAGTTCTGGCCGAAGTCGAAAACGAAGGCGTCGGACGGCAGCCGGTTGACGGACCTCGGGGTCAGATGCTCGGTCACCCGGACAGGCGGCATCATCTGGGAGACCAGGGCGGGGCCCGCGGCCGGAACCGCCTTTTCCCAGCGGTGGTCATCGAAGCCGGGCCGGTCCCAGCCGTCGAGGTCGAGGCGCGCGTCATACCGTTCGCCGTGATACAGGCCGTTCTCCTGGAGCGGGCCGGAAGAGGTCCTGCAGCTTTCGTCGGCGAAAAAGATCTTCCGGTCGCCGCTCTCGAGCTCGATCTCGACGCGGCAGGCGAGCTTGGGCCCGTCGAACCCGTAGCCTTTGATGTGCCGTCCGTTGCCGAGGATGACCCCGACCGCGTTCTTCTCGCGGACGAGCGCGGTCACGTCGTAGCTCGAATAGAGCGCCCGCCGGCCGTAGTCCGTCCAGCCGGGGTCGAGAACGCTCGTCCCGACCCGCTCGCCGTTGAGGCGGAGCTCGTAGTGACCGAGCCCGGAGATGAAGATCATGGCCAGGGAGGCCCGTTCTTTGAGAGAGAACTCCTTGCGCAGGTACACCGCGTGGGCCTGGGGTTCATCGGCCCCGGGATGCCCCAGGAGGACAGTCCCTTTGGAATGGAACTCCTTGACCGCCCGGGGCGCGATCCATTTCGGCTTCCAGTCGCCTTCGTTGAGGAACCCGGTGACGAACGACGCTGGCTCGCTCCAGGGGCTTGCGGCGCCCTCGCGGTCCCACCAGCGGACCTTCCAGTGGTAGCGGGCGCAGCTCAGGAGCTGTTCCCCCGCATATTCCACGACCGGAGCTCTTTCCCCTTGGACTTTTCCGGTGTCCCAGAAGTCGCCGATGTCGCTCCGGAGAAGCTCGGGGGCGGAAGAGACCAGGATCTGAAAGGCCGTCTGGAGGTCTCCCCGCCGCGGGCTTTCGACGGACCAAGAAAGTCGGGGCGCGGCGGCATCCACGCCGAGCGGCTCGGAAAGAGATTCGCAGCGGAGACGGACAGCGGCTGGGGGGGGCATGAGGGGCTCCTATTGGGCCTGGGCCAGGAAGTAGTCGGAAACCTCGACCCCGTACTTATCGGGATCGATAGAGGAGGCCACAGACCGGCGATAGCCGCCCGTAACGGGGTCCTTCTCGGCCAGGTCCACTGCTTCGCCGTCGATCTTGTTCCCGTCTTTGTCGGTGATGAGCTTGACGGACGGGCGCAGGATCAGCTTGGGGTCCGGATTGATGTCGCAGACGAGAGCGATCTCGCCCGACGTCAGGACGACCAGCGAGCCGACCGGATAGACGCCCATCATGTTGACGAAGGCCTTGAGGATGACCGCGTTGAACTCCGTCCCGCTGGCTTCGAGCATCATGTTCAAGGCCTCGGTCCGGGTGAAGACCCGGGCGCGGTAGACGCGCTTGGTGGTCACGGCGTCGAAGAAGTCGACGACCTTGACGATCCTGCTGAAGAGGTTGACGTCCTCTCTCTTGAAATACCGCGGGTAGCCGGTGGAATCCTCCCTGATGTGGTGTTCCAGGGCGACATGGATGGCCCGCAGGGGAAGGCGCCGGAACTCCATATGGCAGGCCAGCTTCTCGGCGCCCTTGAACGGGTGCTGCTCCATGATCTCCCGTTCGTCGTCGCTCAGTCGGGCCGGCTTGTTGAGGATCTCGAGCGGAGTGTCGGTCTTGCCCAGGTCGTGGAAAAAGGCCGCCATGCCCAGGTCGACGAGCTCCGATCGGCTGAGCCCCAGCCGCCGTCCCAGGGCCGTGGCCAGGAGACAGACGTTGACCGAATGATTGAGGGTGTATTCGTCGTGGTTCTTGATGTTCGTCAGGCCGTGGATGAAGGCTTCGTTCTCGACGATGTGGTTGTAGATCGATTGCATGAGCCGCCGCGTCGTGTTGATCTTGATGCCCTCGCCCCTCTGGTCCCGGGCGAAGGACTCTTTGAGGTGGACGATGCTGAGGAAGAACATCCGGGCCGTGTTCTTATGGAGGGCTTGGGCGATCTCCTCGGACGAGATCCTTTCGAGGTAGACGTGGGTGACGCCGGCGGCATCGCAAGCGGAGACGAGACGATCGAAGCTCAGCTCCGTCCTCTTCTCCCTTTTGGCGAAAACGGACATGAACAGGAAAAGCTCCTCCAGGGTCAGGCCGGGAAGGAACGCGAGCGCCTCGATCTCCCGGGCACGGAATTCCTCCAACACGGACTTGAAGAGGGGATAGGTCCCGACGCCGAACTTCAACCGGACGCCGTTGAGCAGCAGGGATCCGTGCCGGATGCGAAAGGCCGCCTCCGGCTCCTCTTTCAACAGGGCGTCGAGGGCTGCGAAGAACAGGCGCCCCTGCTCCTGGAAGGCATCATTCTTGGGATCATAGATCTTGGCGATCTTGGCGACGATGTGGAATCGGATGAGGAGGTCGAGGCCCGACTTCTGGAAGGCTTTGGCCTCCTCTCCGGGGGCCGGGCGGCGTCTTTCCCCCGAACCCGCGGTCAGCCGTTCGTTATCGTCCACGTCGTCTCCTCAAGCCCCCGCGGGCGGCATCCTGATGAGCGCCGCCGCGCAGGCTTCGCGGATCTTCTTGGTTCGACCGAGAGCCCCCTTTTCCAGGGCTCTCGCCGCCTCGGCCGTGCCCATGCTTTCCAGCCCGGAGACGGCCGCCAGGCGCATCTCCAGAGCTTGCCTGGAGGGGAACAAGGCGGAGCGAAAAAGCGTACGGCTCAGGAATTCCAGCGCCGCCGGCGAGCGGGTTCGGCCCAGAAAGGCCAGCACGGCCTCTTTTTCCTTCAGGCTCTTGGCCCGGAATTCCCGGGAAGAGGCCTCGCGCACGAATTGCTGGATCCGGGACGTTTCCTCTATGGGGCTAAGCTTCATGGCCGCTTGGATCCTCAGCTCTTCGTCCGGGTCGTTCAGGAAACCCATGAGGATCCGGTTGGCGACTTCCGGACGGGCCCGGCCGAGGGCCTGGATGGCGGTCATCCTGACGTCCCGGTCCTGGAAACTGACAAAGGACGCGAGATGGGCGACTCCCCTGTTGTCGGGCAGGCCCGCCAAGATGCCGACGATCTCGTTCGAGAGCCCGGGCCTGGTGCTGTCGGCCAAGCGGGCCAGAAGGCCGGGATCGCGGCCGCCGTGCTCGCGGAGAAATTCGAGGATCTTGTGCCGGGCCTCACCGGACGCGACGATCTCGAAAAGGTCCGCGGCCAGGGCCAGCGCCGGCGGGCCCAACAGCTTGAAGAAATCGAGGAGCGCGGCCCAGTTCACGGACTGCTTTTTATCGAGCAGGGTCTTGACGGCATCGAAGGTCTTGGCGCTGACGATCCTATTCAGGAAAGAATCGAGAAGGGCCGCCTTGTCCCCGTCGCCCGCCTTGAGATGATCACGGAGCTCTTGGACCTTGGCGATGATGAGGACGGCGGTTTGAAAATCGCCGCGTTCGAGACGCTCGAGATGGTAAGCCACAAGGACATCGAGGCTTGTTCGGCAGCTCCCGGCGTCGCTCTCAAGAAAGACCAGCTCGACCATCAGGTTGATGAACTCCTCTTCGGGGGACATCGTCCTGTTGGTCCGGACGAGGGATTCGAGCTCCTGCAGCTCGCCTTCGGAAAAGGTGGGGTCCATGGCCGCCGCCGGGCTTTTTCGGGCGGCCTCCCGGGTTGCCGCGGCGTCAAGGGCAGCGTCCGCCTGCGGCGACGCCTCCGGTCCCGTTCGGCTTTCGGCGTCTGCGCCAAGAGCCCCGATCCGGGCCTCTTCGCGGTCCTCAGGGCTGAGTTCGATCCGACCTTGGGACAGCTTCGACGTGTCGATGCGGACCTCGATCGTCTCGTGGGCCAGGTCCGCGGGCAGGTCGGTAAGGGTTTGGGCCGAGAGAGCATCAGGGCTTTCGGCCAGGATGCGGTTCTCGAGATATTCGTCCGGGGCATAATACTGGATGTTGGGGAAGTCCCGTTCCCAGAGCGCGGCCACGATGTCGCTGTCCTCGGGCGGCTTCTGGGATTCGACCTTGATGAGCTCCATGAAATCGGATATCTCCTGCTTGCCGAGCCCCTGGTAGAAATAGAGGATATGGAGCCCGTCCTTGAAGAAGAAGAAGGGCAGGCTCTTGATGGTCAGCTCGTCCGTGTAAACGGGACGGCCGGCATGGGTGAACGAGTACTCCTCGATCCCGACCTGAAGCTTCTGGTACGGCACGAGGAAATCCTTGAATTTATGATCCAGGGTGTCGACAAAGTGCCGGACCGTCGAGTGGTCGGAGGGAAAGATCTTCATGGCCGAAACGGTGTTGGCCAGGGTATTCAGGATGTCCCGGGCTTTCTCCAGACGGACCGGGTCGGGACCGCCGCCGTCCGTGGCGGGCTGAGATCTGTCGGCTGGAGCCATCGGCCTCGCGGTCATTCCGGATTCCCTATTAGTTTAGCCAATTCCGGGCGTTCGTCAATAGCAGGGCGGAGTACGAATCCGGCAGGCCCGGGACCGTCAGCGGCGGCTCAGGACGCGCCGCTCGTAGGCCTCGACCTCACGGAGCCATTCGTCGGCCGGGGGGACGCCGTTCTTCAGGCAATGGAAGTCCCAGACGGGGCCGAAAGGCAGGGTTTTCATCTCCTCGAAAAGAGACAGCCGGGACAAGGTCCGGTTGGGAGCCTCGAGCTCCTTGAGCGTGTCATGGGGCTCGAGCAAGGCCAGGAGCAGGCCTTTGAGCACGGCCCGCGCGCCCAGGACCCAGGCCCCGATGCGGTTGATGCCGGCGTCGAAATAGTCGAGCGCGATGTGGATGCGGTCGAGGAGCTGGCTGCGGACGATCTCCGCGGCCAGTTCGCGGACCTCGTCGTTGAGGAGAACGACGTGGTCGCTGTCCCAGCGGACGCCCCGGCTCACGTGGAGGAGGATCTCGCCGGAGAAGGGCAGGACGGCCGAGAGCTTGTCGGCCACGGATTCGGTGGGATGAAAGTGGCCCAGGTCCAGGCAGATCATTTTTCCCCGGGTCAGGGCGTAGCCCAGGTAGAATTCGTGGGAGCCGACGACGTAACATTCGCTGCCGATGCCGAAGAGCTTGCTCTCCAGGGCGTCCTTCATCTGCTGGGGGCTGTACTCGACGGCGAAGATCTCGTCGAGCGACTTCAAGAGCAGGGCCCGGGGGCCCCAACGGTCGGCCGGGACGTCTTTGCTGCCGTCGGGGATCCAGAGGTCGTGGAGACAGGGGGCCTGCTGCTCCCGGCCGATGGAGGCGGCGATCTTCCGGCAGCACTTGACGTGGTCCACCCAGAACTTGCGGACACCGTTGTCGCGGCTGCTCAGGGTGTATCCCGAGGCCGCCAGGGCGTGCGCGAAACAGGTCGAATTGAAGTCGATCTTGAGCTGTTCGCGGCGGGCCCAATCCTGCCAGCCGCGGAAGTGCTCCGGCTCGATCCCGTTGCGGTCGATCGGCTTGTCGCCGAATTCGCCGTACATGGCGTGGAGGTTGACGCGGTGGCGGCCGGGGATCAGGGAGAAGGCCTGGCGGAGGTCGGCCCGAAGCTCGTCGGCGGTGCGGGCTTTTCCCGGATAAGCCCCGGTCACCTGGAGACCGCTTCCGGCCAGGCCGGCGGCGTTCTTCTCGAAGCCGCCGACGTCGTCCCCCTGCCAGCAGTGCAGGGACAGAGCGATCTGCCGGAGTCGTTCGATGGCTTTGTCCGCGTCGACGCCCCGCTCGGCATACTTATCGCGGCTCGCGGAATACGCGCTTTCGACAGCGGCGGCTTCCATCTTCAACCCTCCACGAAGAAACGGCATGTTTATATCGCTCCTCTCTCCGTTCTGTCAAGCGCCCCGAGGATCTCGAGGGATCGTCCGTAGGCATCCTCCCAACCCGGCGTGCCGGCCGGCTCGTAACACCGTATCGCGAAGGACCCTCTCACGATGTCCCGGATGCCCGAGGGCGAGGTCACGAGACCCAGGGCCATGGCCTGGACAAGAATGTTCCCGACGGCCGTCGCCTCGGCCGGACCGGCCAGGACCCGAAGTCCGGTCGCCTCGGCCGTGAACCGGCAGAGGAGGTCGTTGCGTGAGCCGCCTCCGATAATGTGAACGGCCTCGACGGCGCGGCCCCGGATGACCCTGAGGCGGTCGATGATCAGACGGCACTTGAGGGCCAGGCTCTCGAGGATGGAGCGGACCATCGCAGCGCGCGAACCGGGGGGAAGCTGTCCGGTATTCCGGCAGAAGCCCCGGATGGCCTCCGGCATGTCCGGGGGGTTGAGGAAATCCGGGCTGTCGGGATCGATGATGGTTTGGAAGGAAGGGGCCTCGGCTGCGGCCCGGGCCAGCTCTTCGTAGCTCACGGGCCCATCCTTTTCCCAGGCCCGGCGACAGCCCTGGGCGAGCCAGAGTCCGGTGACGTTCTTCAGGAAGCGGGTCGTGCCTCCGACCCCGCCCTCGTTGGTGAAATTGAACTCCAGGGCTTCGGGGGTCATGATCGGCGCGCTCTCCTCGGTCCCGACGAGCGACCAGGTGCCGGAGCTGACGTAGGCCCAACGATCTCCTTCCGCGGGGACCGCGGCGACGGCCGCCGCCGTATCATGGCTCGCCGTGGCGATGACGGGCACGCCGGAGAGCCCGGTCTCGACGGCCATCCCGGCCGAAAGCGGGCCGAGCATGGTCCCCGGCTCGATGACCGGCTGGAGGAGCCTTTTCGAAAGGCCCATGGCCTGGAACAGCCCCGGTATCCACGACCTGCTCCGGGGATCGAGCATCTGGGAGGTCGAAGCGATGGTCGCCTCCGCCGCCTTCCTGCCGGTCAGCAGGAAGTTGAACAGATCGGGCATGAAGAGGAGGTCGGCCGCGGCGTCGAGCTCGGGCGAGCGCTCGCGGACCATGGCGTAGATCTGGAAGAGGGTGTTGAAGGGCATGAACTGGACGCCCGTCGCTTCGTAGAGGACGGGCGGCGGCACGAGCTTGAAGAACTCCTCCATGGCCCCGAGGTTGCGGCGGTCGCGATAGCAGAAGGGCAGACCGACGAGACTGCCGTCATGGCCCAGAAGCCCGAAGTCCACGCCCCAGGTATCGACGCCCATCCCGGCGAGGCCCCTGGGAAAAAGGGCCGCTGCGTCGCGCATGGCCGCCTTCACCTCTTCGAGCAGAGCGGG
>JAWOHF010000143.1:0-9615 GCA_046496285.1 Candidatus Aminicenantota bacterium | reverse complement strand
TTCGAGGTCGCTCTGAGGGGCGTTCCGCACGGCTTCGATACTTTCGTAGCGGGACAGGAGGGCGGCCTTCTTCTTCGGCCCGAGGCCGGGGATCCCGTCGAGCTCCGAGGCGAAGCTCCGCTTTTCGCGCCGGCCCCGGTGGTAGGAGATCGCGAAGCGGTGGGCTTCGTCACGGATGGCTTGGACCAGCTTGAGGGCCGCCGACGTCCGCGGCAGACGGATGCCTTGCGGCGCTTCGGCGGTGAAGAGGCTCTCCTCGCGCTTGGCGATCGAGACGAGCGGGAGATCTTCGAGACCTAGGGCGGAGAGGGCCTTGCGGGCGGCCGACAGCTGAGGCCTGCCCCCGTCGACCATGACCAGGTCGGGGAGGGGCTTTTTCTCCGCGAGGGCCCGGCGATACCGGCGGGCGATGACCTCCTCCAGGCTGGCGACATCGTTGGGGCCGGCGACGCTCCTGATCCGGAATTTCCTGTAGGCGTCCTTGGCGGGCCGGCCGTCTTGGAAGACGACCAGCGAGCCGACCGACTCCTCGCCGCCCGTGTTCGAGATGTCGAAACCTTCGATCGTCCGCGGTGGCCTTTCGAGGCCGATCGTCTCGCGAAGGGCTTCGAGAGGCCCCGGCTCCATGGCCGTCTTGTGGAGGTGGGCCTCGGCGTTGCGGGCGGCCAGAGCTACCAGCTTAAGATCCTGTCCGCCCCGCGGGACGATCAGCGGGGAACGGCGCCCTTTCCGGCCGCCGAGGACGGCCTCCAGGGCTTCGGCGCTCGCCGGCCGGAAGGGGAGGAGCAGGCGCGGCGGGATGTCGCGGCGCTCGGGGCGCCCGTAGAAATTCGCCAGGAACCCTCCGAGGACCTCCGCGTCCGTGGCCTCGGAGGCGGCCTCGACGAGGGCCGCCTCCGAGCTCCGGATCTTGCCCCGGCGCATGAAGAACAGGTGTACGGCGGCCCGGCCTTCTTCCCGGGCGAACCCGATGACGTCCTGGTCCTCGAGAGCCACGGAGATCGTCCTCGGTCTGTCCCGCATGTCCTCGATCGTCCGCAGGACGTCGCGCCAGCGGGCGGCCTCCTCGAACCTCTGGTCCCGGGCGGCCTCTTCCATCCGCTCTCGAAGGGTCTTGGCCAGCTCGGGCATCCGGCCCTCGAGGAACAGGCAGGCGCCGTCGACGTCCTTCCGGTAGTCCTCTTCGGAGGTGGTACCGACGACGCAGGGCGCCGAGCAAAGCTTGAGCTCGTGCTCGAGACAGGGCCTCTTGCGGCCCCGGAACACGGCCGCCTCGCATCCCCGGACGCGGAAGAACTTGTTGACCAGATGGATCGACGTCCGGGCCCGGCGGGCCGGGCTGAACGGCCCGAAATAGCGGGCCCCGTCCCGGTCGACCCGCCGGCTGGAATAGATCCCGGGGAACTTCTCTCCGACGGTCACCTTGATATAGGGGAAGCTCTTGTCGTCCTTGAGCCGGAGGTTGAAGCGCGGCTGGTGGCGCTGGACGTAGTTGTTCTCGAGGAAGGCGGCTTCCTTCTCGGACCCTGTCAGGAGGTAATCGATGGAGGCCGTCTCGCGGAGGATGCCGCGGACCTTGGCGTCGGGGTTGGACAGGAAATACGACCGGACACGGTCGCGCAGTGAGCGGGCCTTGCCGATGTAGACGACCCGGCCGGCGGCGTTCTTGAAGAAATAGATGCCCGGCTTGGCGGGCAGCTCCGCGGCCCTGGCCTTGAGGCTGTCTTCGGCGGTCATCTTAAAGGTCCAGCTCGAGCTCGCGCTTCTTGAGCCGGGTCAGCTCATCGCGGTAGCCGGCGGCCTTCTCGAACTCGAGATCGCGGGCCGCCTCTTTCATGAGCTTCTCGAGCTCCTCCATCCGTTTCTTGCGTTTCGTCGGCGAAAGATAGATGTCCTTGTCCTCTGCGATCCGGGTGTAATCGAGGTAATCCCGCTCGTAGACGCTGGTCAGGATGCCGTCGATGCCCTTGACGATGCTTTGGGGCGTGATGCCGTGGGCGGCGTTGAAATCCTGCTGGAGCCGCCGGCGCCGGTCCGTCTCCCCGATGGCCGCCTTCATGGAATCGGTCACGGTATCGGCATAGAGGATGGCCCGGCCGGCGACGTTCCGGGCGGCCCGCCCGAAGGTCTGGATCAGGGCGGTCGCCGAGCGCAGGAAGCCCTCCTTGTCGGCGTCGAGGATGGCGACCAGGGAGACCTCCGGCAGATCGAGGCCCTCCCGCAGGAGGTTGATGCCGATGAGGGCGTCGAACTCGCCTTTCCGGAGGTCCCGGAGGACCTTGACCCGGTCCAGGGTCTCGACCTCCGAATGGAGGTAGCGGACGCGCAACCCGAGCTCGTGGTAGTGGCGGGCCAGGTCCTCGGCCATCTTCTTAGTCAGGGTCGTGACGAGGACGCGCTCGTTTCGGCGGGCCCGGGCCCGGATCTCGCCCATCAGGTCGTCCACCTGGCCCTTGACGGGACGGACCTCGAGCTCGGGGTCGGTCAGGCCGGTCGGGCGGATGATCTGCTCGACGACCCGGCCCGGCGACTTGGACAGCTCGTAGGGCCCGGGAGTAGCCGAGACGTAGAGGACCTGGCCGACCCGGGCCTGGAACTCGTCGAAGTTCAGCGGCCGGTTGTCGAGGGCCGAGGGCAGCCGGAAGCCGTGCTCGACGAGGGTCGTTTTCCTCGAGCGGTCGCCGAAGTACATGCCGCCGATCTGGGGGACGGTGACGTGGGATTCGTCGATGATGGTCAGGAAATCTTCCGGGAAGTAATCGAGCAGGACGGCCGGTGGCTCGCCGGCCCGGCGGCCGCTGAGGTGGCGGGAGTAGTTCTCGATGCCCGGACAATGGCCGAACTCGCGCAGCATGTCGAGATCGTAGAGGGTGCGCTCCTCGATCCGCTCGGCCTCGACGGCCTGGCCGCGGCGGCGGAAATGGTCGATCTGCCCGGCCAGCTCCTCTTCGATCCCGGCGGTCGCTTTCCGAAGGGTCTCGGCGGGCGTCGAGAAGAACGTCCTCGGATGGACCATGACCGTGTCGAGAGTTTGGCGGACGGTCCCCAGGAGGGGGTCGACCGCCGAGAGGGCCTTGATCCGGGCGTCCTCGAGCTCGATGCGGATGGCCGAGTTCTCGTAGCTCGGGAAGACCTCGACGACGTCCCCGCGGACCCGGAACCCGCCCCGCTTGAAATCGCCTTCCTGACGCTCGTACTGGACGGAGACGAGCCTGTCGAGCAGGGCCTTGCGTGTCGTCGGCTGGCCCGCCGCCAGGCTGAAGCTCATCGAGTAGTAGGTCTCGGGCGCGCCGATCCCGTAGATGCAGGAGACCGAGGCGACGACGATGACGTCGCGGCGGGCGAAAAGGGAGTTGGTGGCGCAGAGCCGGAGCCGGTCGATCTCGTCGTTGATGGTCGCTTCCTTGGCGATGTAGATGTTGGAGGCGGGGATGTAGGCCTCGGGCTGGTAGTAGTCGTAATAGCTGACGAAGTATTCGACGGCGTTGGCCGGGAAGAAGCGCCGGAACTCCTGATAGAGCTGGGCGGCCAGGGTCTTGTTGTGAGAGATGACCAGGACGGGCCGGCCGGCCCGCTCGATGATGTTGGCGACGGTGAAGGTCTTGCCGGAGCCGGTCACGCCCTTGAGGACCAGGTGGGCCTCGCCCTTCGCGAGACCCGCGGCCAAGCTGTCGATGGCCCGGACCTGGTCCCCCTTGGGCTCGAACCCGGAGCGCAGCTTGAATTCCAACTAGGACTTGACCCCCATGCGGATGCCGCCCTTGAACCGGGCCCCGTCCGCGATGGTGATCTTGGGTGTGGCGATGTCGCCGTCCATCCGGGCGGTGTCGAAGATCTGGGCGCGTTCGGCGGCGGCCACGTTGCCCACGAGCTCGCCGTGGAGAATGAGCGCCCGGACAAGGACTTCCGCCTCGACGCGCGCCCCTTGGGCCACGGTCAGGATGCCGGACGGGAGCGTGATCTTCCCTTTGACCCGGCCTTCGACCAGGACGTCTTCGTGGGCCTCGAACTCGCCCTGGATGACGACGCTCGGTCCCAGGCGCGTTGTCCCCGGCCGGGCGGCCCGATCCGATGATGGGTTATGAGACTGTCCGGATTCTTCGTGGGTCATGGGTCATCCTCCCGCGGGGCCGTTCTGTAAGGTTCCACTGCGATTATAGAGTCGCTCTCGAAGGCTGTCAACGCCGCTTTGATTTGCCGGGGAAATATGCTAGAATTCGGCCCTCTGTGAGCGGGCATAGCTCAATGGTAGAGTACCGGCTTCCCAAGCCGGGTGTTGTGGGTTCGAGTCCCATTGCCCGCTCCATTTTTTTAAGATGAAGACCTGGTCGTTGATCGTTGAGCCGAAGCCCTTGCCTGGGTCCCTGAACATGGCCGTCGACGAGCACCTCTTCCGCCTGGCTATGGCGGAGCCGAGGACGTTCCTCCGTTTCTATCAATGGCAACGGCCGACGGCTTCCCTAGGGTACTCCCAGGACCCGGACAAGGTCGTCGACCTGGACTTCTGCCGCAGGAACGGCGTCGACGTCGTCCGCCGCATGACCGGGGGAAAGCTCGTCCTCCATCACCGGGAAGTGACCTACGCCGTGGCCTCCTCCGACGCCGCCCTGTTCACCGAGACGGTCCGCGACTCCTACCGCCTCATCTCCCGCGCCCTGCTGACCGGCCTTGGGCTGATGGGCCTGTCCGCGCAAATGGCCGAGGCCGCGCCGCCCTCCTACGCCCGGGGGACCATGCCCTGCTTCGCCTACGCCGCCCGCGACGAGATCGAGATCGGGGGCAAGAAGATCGTCGGCAGCGCCCAGAAAAGGACCGGTCCAGCCTTCCTTCAGCACGGCTCCGTTCCCCTCGAGAAAAACGAGACCCTTCTTGCGGCCGTTTCGCGCCCCGGCGAGTCCGAGCCCGGCCAGGGGATGACCTCCCTCTCCGAGGCCGCCGGCCGGGCCGTCGACTTCGCCTCGGCCGTCACCAACCTGTCGAGGGGATTCGCGGATTTTTTCGCCGTGAGCCTTGCTCCTTTCGCCCTGGGCCCCGATGACCAGGCCGCTGTCGCCGCCCTCCAGGCCTCGAAATACGGGGCCGACGACTGGACCCTCCGCCGCCGTTCCGGCCCTCGTTGACTTTTCTTTCGGCCCGGTGCTACACTTCCCCTAGAAGCGAGGTCGATGCCATGAACGAAGTGGAAGAACTTTCCAAGCTGGATCCCGCCAGCCTGCCGCCCCTCCGGGCCATGCTCCTCGACGACCTCTACCAGAGCGTTCTCAAGAACCTCCACCTGGAGCTCGGCAGCGGCCCCGTCCTCTATCTTCTCTCGCCGAGCTTTTCCGTCCTCAACCCGGCGGCCGACGAGCGCATCACCGAGTTCATCACCCGGAACGAGCCCCTCCTCGAGTGCCTCAAGGAATCCATCGTCCAGAACCTGGCCGTCTTCTCCGTCCTCGTGGATATCAGCAGCTACTTCATCGAGCAGAACAACGGTCTCGTCCTGGCCCGCCTCCGGGACCGCGACTCGGAAGGGCGCCGTTTCGAGATCAAGTTCTACACCCACTCGCCCAAGGAGCTCCTGAGCCATTACGAGGACAAGATCTACATCGGCCGCGATTTCCTCGACCTGTTCACTCCCAACCGCAAGTACTTCGGGGTCAAGGACTTCATCCTCTCCCTGAAGTCCCAGTTCGAAAGGCTCTCGGAGAGGGCCGGGGCCAAGCTGAAGAAGGCCCAGGAGTTCGGGTCCTACTTTCAGGAGATCGGAGAATCGGTGGGCGAGCTCCACAACGAAGGCCTGCTCATCCTGCAGAGCCTGCCCCCCCATCTCGACCTGGCCAAGCTCGGCGGCAAGGACCTCCTCGACATCAACGCCCAGTACCGGGCCATCAACCATTACGTCATCGAGCTCCACGACACCGTGGCCGAGTTCGAGAATCTCCTGCGGTTCAAGGAGAAGTCGGATTTCGTGCGCTACGTCACCAAGTACAAGAAGGACGTCACCAACCTCATCTCGTACTTCAACATCAAGATCAACGGGGTCATCACCCAGCGGATCTATCAGAACAAGGCCCGCCACGCCTGAGAAGGGCGTCAGGGCTCCCGTCCCGCCTCCTTGATGCGGATGTCCGCGTAGGTCGTGTGCAGGGAGATCAGCGGGCTGTCCGCGCGGTCCTGGAAAGCCTTGAGCACGGACGTCCCGTTGGACTGAACGACATCGGGCCTTTCCGCGAGGCCCCAGTCGACCGATCCGCCCCGCGTCCGGGCCTCGAGGCGGGCGGTCTCCAGGGCCGGCCAGTCGAACAGGATCATGCCGTGCTCGTTGCGAACGTCCATCCCGTGCTTCAGGTCGACCGGCTTGAGGACGACGTTGCCGTTCCGCAGGACGATCGACACCTGGGACGAGAAGTCCGCCAGCTCGACGTTGGCGTAGGAGGTCCGGACCGAGATCGTCCGGCCCCCGACGCCCATGGCCGCGACGGAGCTATTGTTTGCGGACACGATCAGGTCGCCTTGGACCCCCAACGCTTGGACGCGCTGATAGCTCGTCTCGACGTCCAGGTCCCCCCGGACGTTCTCCGCCGTGACGGTCGCGTGGCGGGCCCGGACCTTGGCCGGGCCGACATCGTCGAGGGTGACCCTCTCGTAGCTCGTTTCGACGGACACCGGGCCCTGGACGCGGCGCGCTTCGACCTCCATGTTCCGGCCGACGATCTCGGCGGTTCCGCCGACGTCCTCCACGCGGGCCCGGGCGTATCTCGTCTCGACCCGGAGGTCGCCCGAGACCGACGCGGCCCTGATCTGAGCGTGCTTGCTGATGATCGAGCAGTCCCCCCCGATGTTCTGAACGTCGGCGGCCCGATAGCTCGTCTCCAGGACGCACGGGCCTTGAATGTCCGAGATGTAAAGCTTGCCGTGCCGGTTCCGGACCGTGAGGCCGGCCACGGATTCCACGTGGACCGGGCCGTGGGCGTTGACGATCTCAACGCGCGTACCGCGGGGCACCGTTATCACGAAACCCGTCTCGAAGTTGCGCTTGCGGAACTCCTCGCGGTTGGTGCCGAGAGACATCCGGTCCTCCGTTCTCCCGACGGTGTATTGGAGCTGTCCGGCGACCTCCCGGGCGTCCTCTTCGCTGCGCCGCCGGATGGTCTTCTTGAAGGTCAGTTCGATGTGGTCCTGCTCGCCGCCCCGGACCTCGACCCAGCCGTGGCCGTTGTCGACCGCGAGGGCCGCCGGCACGGGGGCTTCGAAGACCCGGGTTTCCTCATAGGAATACTCCCGGCTCAGGCCGAAGAGGTCCTCGTCCCAATCGAGCCGGATGTCCCAGTGCCCCGTTTGGACCTGATAGACGACCAGCCCGGCGACGAGCAGGACACCGAGAAGAAGGATCTCCCGGAATTTCATGACCTTAGTCCTGCGGCGGCGCCTGCGGCTTGGCGCGCTCGTTCCTTTCCTTGAGCCCGAGGAGCAGCTTGTTGACGCCCCAGACGATCAGGATGACCGGCCAGAAGCGCCAGGCGGTGTGCCAGACCTCGACGTCGAACTGCTCGAGCAGGAAGATCGCGCCGAGGACGATGAGGATGATTCCCCAGACGAGCGAATCGCGCTGTTTCTGCTTGGCCATGATGAACCTCCTTCAGTTCCCGTTGCCGTTCTTTTTCCTGGCCATGGAGTCGGCCACGAGCTTGAGCCCGATGACGATGACCGCGACCGGCCAGAAATCGAACAGGGTCTCGTAACGAATGATGTCGAAGTTGGCCAGGATGAGCAGGCCGCCGAGAATGATCAGAACGGCTCCCCAGAAGACGGACCCAGAGGGCACGATATCAGGCAGCCCCTGGTCCCCGGCTTCGGCCGGCTTTTCGCCGGCGGCGCTCAGGTTGATGGTCTTGGCGATCTGGACGCTGTCGATGATCTGGAAGAAGTAGAAGCCGGCCAGAAGCAGGGCCTTGAAGGGCTGTCCTCCGCCGGTGCCCTGGATGGTGATCAGGCCGGCGAAGAGGATCATATAGAAAATGCCCTTCGCGATCTGACCGTTGTAGAGGGCGCCCGTTCCGGGGAAGATGATCGACAGGATGGCGGCCGCCGCCGGCGACTTGGGCGGCTTCTGCGGGATGACGAGTTTCTCGTTCATGGATATGACCTCCGTAGACGTTATTCTTTATCCTCGCTGCCCTTCAAGAGATCCAGGGTCTTGAAGGACTTGACGACAGTTCCGGTGAATTCCCCCAGCTCTCCAGAGAGCGTCCCGGCCTCGGCGTAGAGCTTTTCGACCGTGCCGACGCTTCGGTGGAATTGGACGTCGATTTTCTTCCGGATGGCTTGCCCTTCCGGATGGAACAGCACGAAGGACATGGCCACCAAGAGGACGGTGAACGCGGCGTAGACGGGTTGGAGGGCGGGCCGGGTCAGGAAATCGAAGACCGGCCGGAATCTCCTCTTCTTCTCGGCGTTCTTCCCCGGGATCGCGTACAGACGGGCCATGAGAGAGGGGGAGGGCTCGGCCTCGGGAAAAGCCGCCATGGCCCCGGTCAGTTCGCGCAGCCCGGCCAGGAGTCCGGCGCAGGCCGGGCAGGCGGCCAGGTGGCTATCCACCTCGCCCCTTTCGACAGCGCCCAGCTCTCCCTCGAGATAGGCCGAGAGAAGCTCTTCGATGCGTTCGCAGGTCATGACGTCCCTCCCTTAGCTTCCCTCAGGACCTGGGCCAGCTGGAGCCGGGCCCGGTTGACGCGCGACTTGACCGTGCCCAGGGGCAGGCCGAGTATCCCGGCCACCTCTTCGTAGCTGTGCCCTTGGAGGTCCCTCAGGACGATGACCATCCGCATCTCCGTCGACAGGCGATCGAGCCCCTCCCAGACGAAGGCCCTGGTCTCCTTCTCGGCGAGGCTCGCCTCCGGGCCGTCGTGAGCGGCGTGGGCCAGGACGCGTTCGTCGAACTCGTCCCGCTGCCCTCGTTCCCACTTGGTCCGGCGGTACTCATCGATCAGGTGGTTCTTGGCCAGGGTCAGGAGCCAGGCCGTGAAGTTCTTGGCGGGATCGTACTTGGGCAGGGCCCCGTGGAGCTTGAGGAAGACCTCCTGGGTCATGTCCTCGGCTTCCTGCCGGCTCCCGCTGAACTGATAGGCCATGTTAAAGATCCTCCGGGCGAAGGTGTCCGCCAGCGTTCTCCATGCTCCCTGGCTGCCGGCCAGGCACTCGCTGATGACGGCGTTCAAATCCACTCAATCCACCCTGTTTGACGGAATCTGACGGCGGAAAGTTCCGTTTTCGGGCCCATTGTCTTATAAAATGGCCTCCCAGGCAACCCGGCCGCCCGCTCGCCAAGATACGCCCGGCTCGGGACGTTCCTCTAGCGGCGCACCCCCGTCCGTGCCGGGCGGGGGCCGTCTTGTTATAATAAGAGAGGGCGGAAACGCAACTTTCCCCCGCCTTGGAGGTTTAGAGAAGTGAGCATGGACGAACAAGAGCTGATCCGGCGCGTCCAGGACGGGGACGAGTGGGCGTTCGGCCAGATCATGGCTCTTTACAAGGACCGTATCGTGAACTACTTGTACCACTTCTCGGGCGACTACCAGAAGGCCGTGGAGCTGGCCCAGGAGACGTTCCTCCGGGTCTATTTCAAGGCCG
>JAWOHF010000319.1:0-9906 GCA_046496285.1 Candidatus Aminicenantota bacterium | reverse complement strand
TGAAATAGCGCAGGGCCACGGTCTTCATCCCGTGTAGGGCATGAAAGGCCTTGGCGTATTTTTCGCCGACGAGCTTGCTGACCCCGTAGGGGGACTGGGGTTTGCCCTCCCGGCCCTCAACCTTGGCCGGCGAGGGGTCGTCCCCGTAGACGGCCGACGAGGAGGCCAGGACGAAGCTCCGGACCCCGGCGTCCCGGGCCGCGACGAGCAGGTTGAGCGTGCCGGTGACATTGACGGCGTTGGTCAGGAGGGGGTCCTCGACAGAAAGCGCGACCGAGGCCACGGCCGCCTGGTGAAGGACGTGGTCCGTCCCCTCGACCGCCCGCCGGCAAGTCTCGAGGTCCCGGATGTCGCCCTCGAGGAGCTCGATCCTGTCCATGAAGGGCGCCAGGTTCTCTTTCTTGCCTGACGAGAGGTTGTCCAGGACCCGGACCTTTTCCCCCCGTTCAACGAGGCCCTCGACGAGATGGGACCCGATGAAGCCCGCCCCTCCTGTGACCAAATAATTGGACATTATTATTCTACATATCCCAGTTAGTCGGCCGAGCCGCATAAAGGATCGTGGACGAAAGCGAGGAACCGCTCTGCAGCCGGCCCGACATGAAGCTTCGCTCTAGGAAAGTCTGGCATCATCAGGGTCATCTCAGGCGAGCCCGAGCTCTTCGAGGCGCCGGACGACCTTGGCGACGCTCTCGTCGATCGTTTCCTTGTCGGTCTCGAGGACGATCTCCGGGTTGAGGGGCTCCTCGTAGGGGTCCGAGACCCCGGTGAACTCCTTGATCTCGCCCTTGATGGCCTTCTGGTACATGCCTTTGACGTCGCGCAGGATGCAGACCTCGACGGGGCACTTCGTGTAGACCTCGACGAAGTTCGTCGTTCCCTGGCGGGCCCGGTCCCGCAGCTCGCGGTAGGGGGAGATGAACGAGACCAGGGTCGCGACCCCGTTGCGGGACAGGAGCTTGGCGACGAAGGTGACCCGCATGATGTTCTCGTCCCGGTCCTTCTTGGAGAAACCGAGGTCGCGCGTCAGCTCCTTGCGGACGACGTCCCCGTCGAGAAGCTCGACCCGGAAGCCCCTCTCTTTGAGGATCGCCGCGACGCCGTCGCCGACGGTCGACTTCCCGGAACAGGGCAGCCCCGTGAACCACAGGGTAAAGCCTTCGTGATCATCGCACATCTTGAACTCCCTTAGAGGATTTTGCCTTTCATGCCGGCGGGGACAGCGAGGCCCTTGAGGTCGAGCACGGTCGGGGCGATGTCGAGGATGTCGGCGTCGGCCCGTCCCGTCCGGCCGCCCCGGGGATCATGGAGGATGTAGATGCCGTCCTTGGCGTGGACGGCGTCGTCCGGGCCGGTGTCGTTCTCCGCCAGGAACATCGTCCCGTGGCCCAGGGTCCCGGCCGACCGCCACGACAGGTCGTCGAAATAGACCATGAGGTCGGGGTATTCGCCTTCGAGGACTTCGTAGCGTTCCTGGGGCTTGATGACCTCCGTGTCCCAGGGCTCGCCGGCCGGCCCGCGTACGGCCTTGAGCCGCGCCAGGAGGCCGTCGCGCTCCTTCTCATAGTCCTCGGGCGGGATGATCCCCCGGGGCTCGCGGCCTTCGACGTTGAGGAAGACCCGGGCGTAATAGCCGCCCCAGGCCCAGGCCTTGGTCCTCGACCAGTCGATCTCGAGGTCGTCGACGCTCGTCGGCTCGGTCGGCCTCTTCTTGACCACCAGGTCCCCCTGATCGATGAGCCACTCATTGACGCAGAAGGCCCCCTTCATCCGCTTGGCCCCGTGGTCGGAGACGACCAGGACGACGGTATCGCTTCCGGCCAGCCCGATGAGCCGGCCGACGCGCCCGTCGAGATATCTGTAATATTCGAGGATGGCGTTCTCGTACCTGCTGCCGGGCTCGTAGAGGTGGTGGTCCCGGTCCATGTACTTCCAGAAGGCGTGATGCATCCTGTCGACCCCGATCTCGACGAACATGAACAGGTCCCAGGGCTTGGCGGAGATGAGCCATTCCATGACCTCGAACCGCTTCTCGGTCATGGCGTAGATCTCCCGAAGGATGTGGTCCCGGTCGTCGGTCCGGAAGACGACGTCGAAGATGTAGGGCCCGAAGCGGTCCTCGATCTCCTGCTTGAGCCCGGCCGGATAGGTCGTTTCCTTGCCCGGGCCCGGGGGCGTGATGAAACAGGAGATCAGATTCCCGGCCACCGGGTAGGGCGGGTAGCTCGGCGGGACGCTGACCAGCGTGCTCCGTCCCCCGGCCTCCCCGATGAAGTCCCAGAGCTTCTTTTCGCGCACGGCCCGGGAGTTGGCGATCCACATCTCGTTGTAGGAGTAGCCCTTGCGGTGACGGAAGCCGTAAAGGCCCAGCCGGCCGGGGTCCCGGCCCGTGGCCATGACCATCCAAGCCGGGATGGTGATCGGCGGATCGCAGCTGCGGAGCTTGCCGTACCGCCCGCGGTCCATCAGGCCCTTGAGGACCGGGAACTCGTCGCGCCGGTCGAAGACGATCTCCGGAGGGGCGCAGTCGAGCCCGACGACGAGGACCTTCCGGTCATTCATTGAAGGGGTCCTTGAACCGCATGATGGACCGGGCGACCTCAGGCCTTATCAGCTCGGCCGCCGGGACCTCGCCCTTGACCAGCAGGTCCCGGATCTTCGTGCCGCTGAACTGGATATGGTCGGCCGGCGGGTGGGGGCAGACCTTTTCGTTGACCACCGAGCCGCATCTCCGGCAGTAGGAGAAGGACCGGAAGAAGAGGGGCACGATGCCGAGGTCCGGGAACTCCTCGAAGATGTCGTGGGCGGCGAACGGGGCGTAGTAGGACCCGACGCCGGCGTGATCGCGGCCGATGATGATGTGGGTGCAGCCGAAATTCTTGCGGATGATGGCGTGGTGGATGGCCTCCCGGGGCCCGGCGTAGCGCATCTCCATCTGGAGGATGGCCATGACCGTCCGCTCCTTGACGTAATAGTGGCTGATGAGCTCCTCGTAGGAGGCCAGGATGACCTCGTCCTTGAAGTCGCCCTTTTTCTTGCGCCCGATGACCGGGTTGATAAACAGCCCGTCGGTGTAGGCCAGGGCCGTTTTCTGGACGTACTCGTGCCCGATGTGGGGGGTGTTGCGCGTCTGGAAGCCGACCACGGTCCGCCAGCCCCGGGCCCCGAACAGGACGCGGGTCTCCTTGGGGCAGAGCTTGTAGCGGTCGAACGGGGTCGGCGTCACGTCGATGAGGTCCACCGGCCTGGCCAGCAGGACGTCCTTCATGCCCATGACCTTGGCCACCCCGGGGTGAGCCGGATCGCGCGTCCCGAAGACCTTCTCGGCGGTCTCGCCCCGGTCGTACTCGTATTTCTCTTCGAGATGGAGGATGGCGACCGGCCGGCCGGCCTCGTCCGTGAGCAGGACCTCCCTGCCCGTTCCCAGGCGGCCCGCGGTCTCCCGGTCGACATCGAGGACGATAGGGATGGTCCAGGGCAGGTCGTTCCGGAGGCGCATGCCGTCGAGGACGCTCTGGAAGTCCCCGGACCCCAGGAAGCCCTCCAGGGGGCTGTAGACGCCGGTGGCGATGTTCTCGACGTCCGAAACGAGCTCGGAGTCGATGACCAGGCGGGGCAGCCGCGGGGCACGGGCCAGGGCCTCATCCCTTTTTCCGCCCGTGAGGAGCCTGTCGATGAGCTTTCCGCCATGGGGTTGGATCATGGGATTCTCCTTGCGCGATGTCCGGGGATGACGTTCTCGGGACGGTCCGACGGGCTCAGTCGATGTATCCCAGGGCCTTCAGGCGGTCCTTGACCTTCTCTTCCTCGTCCTTGCTGAAGACCTCGGCCGAGGGTTCCTGTTTGGACAGGCTTTCCCTGAGGACTTTGGCGACGTAGCTCGCGACGGAGCCGTACTCCGTTCCCTTGATGTGTTCCTCGATCTTCCTGAAAAGCGTGGTGGGTATGGAAACGTTCGTGAATTCTTTGGCCATTAACTATTTATATACCAGACGCCCGATTTTTTCAACATCCGGAAGGGCCGGGCCGGGCCCGCCGCCTTCCCCCCCTCGCTTGACAAGCCCTCCGCCTCCGTGGTTATAATGAACAACCCTAGCATGGAAAAAATCACCCAGCCCCTGATGAGCGGTTCTGTCTTTTCCGGCGTCCTGGACCGGAACCTCAAGAAACTGGCTTCCCGCCTGGGGATCAGTCTGGCCCTGCGGGGCGATCAGCTGCTCATCGACGGCGAGGCCAAGAGGGTCGCCTTCGCCAAGCTCTATTTCGAGAAGCTCCACGAGCTCGAGGCCAAGGGCCACCAGCTCAGGGAGGAGGACTTCCTGATCGCCCTCGATATCCTGGAGGAAGGCAAGGCCGCCGGGCTCGAGTCCTACGCCCCCTCCGAGCCCCTGAACCTGTCCCGCAAGTCCGTGGCCCCCAAGAGCCTGAATCAGAAGGCCTACATCCAGGCCATCAAGGACCACGACCTGGTCTTCGGCATCGGTCCGGCCGGCACGGGCAAGACCTATCTGGCCATGGCCATGGCCCTCTCCTTCCTCCAGAACAAGGCCGTCAACCGGATCATCCTGACCCGGCCGGCCGTGGAAGCCGGGGAGAAACTGGGGTTCCTGCCCGGCGATCTGGCCCAGAAGATCAACCCCTACTTGCGCCCTCTCTACGACGCCCTGTTCGACCTTTCGCAATACGACCAGGCCACCCGCCTGATCGAGAAGGGGATCATCGAGATCGCCCCCTTGGCCTTCATGCGCGGAAGGACCCTGAACAGCGCCTTCATCATCCTCGACGAGGCCCAGAACACGACCCGCGAGCAGATGAAGATGATCCTGACCCGGGCCGGCTTCGACTCCAAGCTGGTCATCACCGCCGACATCACCCAGATCGACCTCCCCAACCCCCGGAAATCGGGCGTGCTGCAGGCCATCAAGATCCTGGCCCATCTCGATGAGGTGTCCTTCATCCGGTTCAACGACCGGGATGTCGTCCGCCACCCGCTGGTCCAGAAGATCATCAAAGCCTATCAAAAGGCCGAATCCCGGCCGGATTGAGAGACCATGAGCCCGCCCTTCTTCGACAAGATCAAGCTCTTCCGGGGTTCGGAGATCCAGCCCCCGCGGCCGCCTGACGACGCCGAGGAGGACGACAAAAAACTCGGCCTCCTGGAGAAGACTGTCAGGGGCCCTTGGCTCTTCATGCTGGCCACGGTCGTCGTCATCGCTCTCTTCCTGTCCTATCTTCCGTCTCGAAGCCTGACCCCGGTCGAGCTCGGCGAGATCGCCCCGTCCGACATCGTGGCGCCCTTCGACCTGACCATCGAGGACCTCGAGGAAACCGAGCGGCGCAAGGAGGGGGCGGCCGGAGCGGTTTTGGCCGTCTACTTCTACGACGCCAACGTGTTCGCCAACACCGAGGACAAGATCCGGCGCATGTTCGAGGCCGGGCGGGAGTGGATCGCCCGCCACCCCTCCAACCAGAGGACGGACGAGCTCAAGGCCTCGCTCCTCGACACGCTCAGCGTGGACATCGAGCTCCAGGACCTGGCTTCTCTGGTCCGGCTGAGATTCCCCTCGGAGATCGAGGAGACGCTCGTTCTCCTGTCGGGCAAGATCTTCAGCCAAGGCGTCATCCTCTCGAAGAACCTGTTCATCCACGGCGAGGCTGAGCGCGGACTGACGCTCCGTGACCTCCAGGGCCGCGAGAGGGCCGTCAAGGTCGGCGACCTCCTCGACATCGGGGAGAGCGAACAGCGCTTCGCCCAGGAGCTCGAGCGGATCGAAATGCCGCAGAGGAACCGGACTCTGCTCCGGAGCCTCAGCCAAGTGTTCCTGACGGCCAACGTCACCTACAACAAGATCGAGACCGAGAGGCGCAGAGCCCTGGCCAGGGACGTGATCGGCGCGGTGACTTTCATGGTCAAGAAGGGCCGGGTCATCGTCCGCAAGGGCGACGAGGTCACGCCCGAGCCCCTGATGATCCTGGAGGAGTACCAGAAGCGGCTCCGGCAGAGATCGAGCTGGCTGCCGGGGTTCGCGGGCAGCGTCATCCTCTACATCTTTCTTTTTGTCACCCTCTGGTACTATCTCAATTCCGCCTTCAAGAGGAGCCTGGCCGCCAAGAAGTTCCGGATGACCGGGACCTTTCTCGTCGGCAGCCTCGTTCTCTACAAGATCTTCCTGACCCTGGCCGTGACCATCGCCGCCGCGGTCAACTCGAACGCCTTCGCCCGGATCGAGACCTATCATTACGCCCTGCCCCTCCAGGTCGGCGCCCTGATGTTGGCCTTCCTGGTCTCGGACCAGGTGACGCTCATCTATATCATCCTCAACAGCCTGACGGTCGGCTATCTCCTGGGCGGCGATTTCTTCCTGACCGTCTTCTGTTTCATCGGCGGCCTGGCCGCGGTCTACGGCGTCAAGTACTTCCGGAGACGCTACCGGGCCGCGACCCTGCGGGCCGGGTTCATCGTCGTGCCCGCCGTGAACACCCTCATCCTCCTGAGCTATAATCTCATCGAGAACCGCGGCGGGGTCGGCCTGCTCTCGGCGGAGATCGTCATGGGCCTCATCGGCGGCGCGGCAGGCGCCGTCCTGGCCTTCCTCCTGCTGCCTCTCGTCGAATCGGCCTTCGGCTTCGTGACCTCTTCCAAGCTCCTCGAGCTGACTAACTCCGACCTGCCCATCTTCCGCCAGATGTCCCTCGAAGCGCCGGGCTCCTACCACCACTCGCTCATCGTCGCGACGCTGGCCGAGAAGGCCGCCGAGGAGCTGGGCCTCAACGCCCCGCTGGCCAAGGCCGGGGCCCTCTACCACGACATCGGGAAGATCAAGATGCCCGAGTACTTCATCGAGAACCGGTCCAGGGAATTCGATCTGCACAAGGATCTGAAGCCCTCCATGAGCACTCTGGTCATCACCAACCACGTCAAGGAGGGGGCCGAGATCGCCCGCAAGCTCCGCCTCCCCAGGCCCCTCCGGGACATCATCGAACAGCACCACGGCAACACCCTGGTCCGCTATTTCTACAACAAGGCCAAGCAGACCTACGACCCGGAGCAGCAGACGGTCGGCGAGGAATCCTACCGGTACCCGGGGCCGGCGCCGCAGACCAAGGAGGCCGGGCTGGTCATGATGGCCGATTCCGTCGAAGCCGCCTCCAGGAGCCTGAAGGCGCCGACCAAGGACAACCTCAGACGGGTCATCACCGACATCATCAACTCCTACCTCCAGGACGGGCAGCTCGACGAAAGCGACTTCTCCCTGCGGGAGCTGCGGTCCGTGGCCGCCTCGTTCCTGACCATCCTCTTCGCCATCTACCACCCGCGTATCGAGTACCCGGGATTCGCCTTCGAAGACAGGAAGGGGCACCCGCCCTCGCAGAACAGGAAAACAGAAAGGACCGATGATCGAGATCCTCAACCGCCAGAAAAAGCACCCGATCCGGACGCGTGAGCTCCGGGACCTCCTCGGCCGGCTCGTCGCCCGCTACCGGCTCGCCGACCCGGAGGTCACGCTGGCTTTGGTCGGATCGGCGGCCATGCGCACCCTCAATAGGAGATTCCGGAAAAAGGACAGGCCGACCGACGTCCTGAGCTTCCCGCTGGGCAAGCAAGGGCCCGACGGCCGGCACTACCTGGGGGACATCGTCATCGCCGTCCCGGTCGCCTTCCGGCAGGCCCGGGAGAAAGGACACAGCCTCAAGCGCGAGCTCGAGCTTCTGGCCGTCCACGGTTTCCTCCACCTCATCGGTTTCGACCACGGCGCCGGCATCGAGCAGGAAGAGGCGCGGCTCGTCGCCGGGAAGTTCCTGTCATGATGGGGCCCGTCGCCTGGACAGGCCTGGCGCTCTGTTTCCTGGCCGCTTTCCTGCTGTCCCTTCTCCACATCGCCCTCGGCTCCTTCTCCAAGATCTCCATGAGCCGCTTCCTCGAGGACCGGGACAAGGCCTTCCGGGCCAAGGTCCTCCGGGACCTCGAGGAGACCCTGATCGCGGTCGAGTTCCTGCGGAACGTCACCATCCTGGCCCTGGCCGTCTATGCCTTCATCTCGTTCCCGCGGACGAGGCTCTGGCCGCTTTGGCTTTTCCTGGCGGCCCTGGGCGTCTATGCCGTGGCCCTGGATCTCGCCCCCCGCCTGGTGAGCGTGTTCGGGAAGAATCGGGTCATCAAGCTCTTCCTCCAGGCCTTTCCCCTGCTCCGGTTGCTGGCCACGCCGTTGCTGGCCTTCTCCCGCAATCTCCTCGAGAAGGAGGAGCAACGGGAGGACAAGGAAGAGGAACGTGAGGCCTCCGACGAGGAGATCGAGACGTTCATCGACGAGGCCACCGAAGAAGGCATCATCGACATCGGCGAGAACGAGCTGCTGCGGAACGTCGTCGAGTTCGGCGACACCCTGGTCCGGGAGATCATGACCCCGCGGGTCGACATGGTCTGCATCCGCAAGGACGCGACCATCGACAACCTCAAGGACCTCATCATCCGGGAAAAATACTCGCGCGTCCCCGTCTACAAGGACCGGCTCGACAACATGGAAGGCACGGTCATGGCCAAGGACATCATCGAGTACTCCGACGAGAAGCACAAAGGTCAGCCCATCGAGGCCCTCATCCGCCCGGTCGCGTTCGTCCCCGAGTCCATGCCCGTAGCCGACCTTCTCAAGGAGTTCCAGAAGGTCAAACAGAAGCTGGCCGTCGTCGTCGACGAGCACGGCGGGGTCTCCGGCCTGGTCACGATGGAGGACGTCGTCGAGGAGATCGTCGGGGAAATCCAGGACGAGTACGACACCGAGGAGTCCGAGATCGCCGAGAACGGGCCCCTCGATTTCACGGTCTCGGGGGCCACGGAGGTCGAGGAGCTCGAGGAGCTGTTCGACGTCGAGCTGGCCAACGACGACTTCATGACCGTAGGCGGTCTCATGACCCACGCCCTGGGCCGGCTCCCGATGAAGGGGGACACGTTGGCGGTCCAAGGCCTCATCCTCGAGGTCATCGAGGCAGACCAGAAAAAAGTCAGGAAGCTCCGGATACGGAAGGCCTGAGAGAGGCCGAGGGGGACACATGCCGCGGACAGTCGGGAAGACGACGACCACGAAAAAAGCCGCCAAGCCGGCCAAACCGAGGGCCCCGAAAAAAAAGGCCGTCGCAAAAAAGACGCCACCCAAGCCCCTCCTGAAAACCGGTACCGTCACTCTGATCGGGCGCCCGAACACCGGGAAATCGACCCTGCTCAACGCCCTGATCGGCCAGAAGCTGGCCATCGTCTCGGCCCGGCCTCAGACGACCCGAGTCAGCATCCTGGGCATCAAGACGACGGACAAGGGGCAGGTCATCTTCATCGACAACCCGGGCATTCACAAACCCTTGCACGCGCTCAACAAGCGGATGATGAACTTCGTCTATTCCTCGCTCCAGACGTCGGACCTCGTCTGCCTGCTCGTCGACGCGACCCAGAAATTCGGCCACGGCGACGAGTTCGTCCTGGAGACGCTGAAGAAGATCTCGACGCCCGCCTTCCTGCTCATCAACAAAGTCGACACCGTCCGCAAGGACAAGGTCCTCCTGCTCATCGACCGCTACAAGGACCTCTTCCCTTTCCGGGAGATCATCCCCATCTCGGCCCTCAAGGGCGACAACCTCGACGTCCTGGAGCGGCTGGTCTTCGACGCCCTGCCCCTGGCCGAGAAGCTCTATGCGGACGAGGACATTTCGACCCAGACGGAGCGGTTCCTGTTCGCCGAGATCATCCGGGAGAAGATCCTGGCCCGGGTCACCGAGGAGCTGCCGTTCGCCACGGCCGTCTACGTCGAGGCCATCGAGAAAAAAGAGCAGCCCGACTGGAAAAAGGAGGGCGAGACGAGGCCGCTCACCCACGTCCGGGCCTCTATTTTCGTCGAGAAGGACAACCACCGGAAGATC